>CAZFGM010000232.1:0-9933 GCA_964518515.1 uncultured Alcaligenaceae bacterium
AACTCCCGCGAATTCAGCAGCACCCACAATAAATCCTGCACCCCCTCGCGAACATTCGGCGCCCGGTTGATGAAGGCGGTCGCGCGGTCCACTTCCTCGCGTTTCGGCGGCCGCGACAGGGTGACCAGGTACAGCTCCTCGATCATTTCCGGCGTCGCTTTCTTGGCCTTGAGCAGCGTCTCGATGCGGCCGGCCGGTGCGGCGATCTTCTTGTTGAGGAAGTCGCCGTGCAAGAGGTGCAGGGCCTGGGCGATATTGGGCTGCGTGGTGCGCTCGCACTCGCAGGTGATTTGCCGCGAGGGGCGGCCGAAGACGTCCAGCAGGAAGGATTTGACGCGGGTGTCGGGGAGCTGGATGGCGCGGGTGCCCAGGGGCAGGCCGGCGTACTTCTCGCGCGTGCCGCTGGCGAAGTCGATGGCGTCGGCGAGCTGCTCCGCCGTTAGCCGGCGGACGCCGAAGCGGGCGTGGTGGACGTTGGCCAGGTCGGCGCGGTTGCCGGGCGTCGTGCGGGCACTGAGCTGATAGCCCCGGGAGTTCATAATAGTGCGGAGCAGGTGGCGCAGGTCGTACTTGTGCTTGACGAAATCGGCGGCCAGGGCCTCCAGCAGCTCGGGGTTCGACGCCGGATTGGTCTGGCGGATGTCGTCGAGCGGCTCGACCAGGCCGCGGCCCATCAGGTAGCCCCAGAAGCGGTTGACCATGTTGCGGGCGAAGAACGGATTGTCCGGCCGGGTCATCCACTCGGCCAACTTGACGCGGCGATCGAGCGGATCGTTCAGGACGGGGCCGTCGAGCGGGTGCGGCTGCACGACGCCGCCCTTGCGCGGATGCGTCTGCTCGCCCTTGTCCTTGAGGTAGACGACCTGCTCGCGGCCGAACAGGCCAAACTCCTGGCTGCCCTTGGTGCCCAGCCGCGCGAAGAAGGCGGCCATGCCGTAGTAATCGTCCTGGCTCCACTTCTCGAACGGGTGATGATGGCACTTGGCGCACATGAGGCGAACGCCGAGGAAAAGCTGGCTGGCGGTCTCGGCCCAGTCGGCGGGATTGCGGGCGACCATGTAGAAATTGGCCGGTCCCTCGGTGAAAGTGCTGCCCTCGGCGGTGATGATGTCGCGGACCATCTCATCGATGGGCTTTCGGTCGCGGATCTGGCCGCGCACCCAGTTGTGGAAGCTCCACATGCCGCGATCTTGCAGGAAGTCGCGATTGATGCGCAGGAGGTCGCCCCATTTCAGCGCCCAGAAATCGACGAACTCCGCCCGGTCGAGGACCTTGTCGATGGCCCGGGCCCTCTGGTCGGGCGCCTTGTCGGCCAGGAAGGTCCGGATTTCGTCGGGCGACGGCAAGGAGCCGATGGCGTCGAGGTGGATGCGGCGGAAGAATTCCTCGTTGCCGCACAGGGGCGACGGCGTCAGGCCCAGGTCAATCCACTTTTTGACGAGCTTTTCATCGACGAAGTTGTTGGCCGGGTAGTCCGGGAACTTGTCGAGTTTCGCATAGGGCAGCGTGATCTGGACGACGGTGGCCTGGCCGCAAAAGCGGACCATGATGTGCGTCTCGCCGCGTTCCTTGGCGGTGACGAGGCCGGCGGGGGAAACCTCGGCGACGGCGGCGTTGAGCGAATCGTACTGGGCCACCGCGGTGACGTCTTCGGAGAAGACCTCCGCAATTCCCCCCTTAGCAAGGGGGGGAGATTTCCACGTCGCCTTGACGAGGATTTGCTGGCGCTCGCCGGGGACCAGGATGCGGTGGGCGGGCCAGATTTCCAGGCCGGTAACCTCGGGATCTTTCGGGCCCGGTTCGGGCACGCCGTCTTCGAGCCAGCGCTTGAGGAAGGTGTATTCGCGCGAATGGATCTTAAAACGTTCGCCGCCGCCGTGCTCCATGGTCAGGCTTGGCTTTTGCAACAGGATCGACCGCTCCGGATCGGACAGGACGATGCGGCGGCCCTCGGCGCTCTGCACGATCTGCGGATAGTCGAAGGCGGGATCGAAACCGAACAGGCTGAGCTTGAAGCCGCCGCGGCCGTGCTGGCTGCCATGGCAGGCGCCGGCGTTGCAGCCCGCCTTCGTCAGGATCGGCACGATCTCGCGGCTGAAGCTGACCGGAATATCGGCCGTCGCCCTGGTGACTTTCACCCCAATGGAAGCCGTCTGCCCGCCGGCGGTGATGGTGAGCGTGGCCTGGCCGTCGCCCACCGGGCGGACGATGCCCTGCTTGTTCACGAGCGCGATGGTCTCGGCGCTGGACGTGATCTTGGCGTCGCGACTGAGGTCCCAACGGCGGCCGTCGGCGTATTCACCGAGAACGCCCAACTTCTGTTCCGCCCGTGGCCCATCCAGGTGGACCTGCGGAGGATGCACGAGCAGCGCTTTCAAAGCTGCGGCCGGCGGTTGGGCTTTGGGTGAAACCGGAGCCGGCGAAGGCTGGGCGACCACCAGCGGCGCCCCGGAAAGGAGAACGGCACAAAAGCTCCATCGCAATCTGGCGAAAATTGGCATGGTGGCAATCCTCGGAATCCAGGCGGGCGGGCGAGTTACGGCCGCGGATAAGTCTTCCGGTCGTCGGTTGGTAGTTTCATGGTGACCAAAAGAAAAGCCGCTGTCAAGAAAAAGAGAGAAGAACTTGATCGCCAGCTGGTAAGGGTGCCATGTGATGAAAACGAGCGTAAGCATGCCAAACCTCTGCCAAGCCCTGGTAAGGGCGTAGATGAGGTCGGCCGCACACTCTGGGTAGAGGAGCTTCTTTTTGAAGAAGCCGCCGGCCCGGCCAAGCCATGGCATACCTACCAACCGTGCCTTCCTCCACCATTTCCGGCACAACCTTAGCAACATTTTCCCTTCCTTAAGCCTCTTCCTTGGCCAGCAGCTGAATCGCTTCGCGCAGGCTGCGGTGGCTCTCGAAGAAGCGTTGGGCCAGGCCGTCCACCAGCGACAGGAACTTGAACAGCTCGTTGACGCGCCCGAAACGCTGGCGGGCCGCTTCCCGGTCGGCCTGGGCGCCGAGGACTTCCGGCGACAGCTCTTCGCGGCAGCGGCGCAGCGTGTTCAGGATCGGGTCGATCTCGCGGCGCTTGCGCTGGCTGGCAACCAGGGTGAACATTTCCCAGACGTCGCTGAGCGATTCGTAGTATTCCTTGCGGTCGCCGCGGCGATGGACGCGGCGGACCAGGCCCCACTCGACGAGCTTGCTCAGGTTCATGCTGACGTTGCCGCGCGAGATGGCCAGGCGGTCCATGATGTCGTCCATGGACAGGGCGGCGCCGCTGATGTACAGCAGGCCGTGAATGCGGGCCATGGTCGGGCTGATGCCCCACAAGGAGCCCATGTTGTTCCACAGCTCGACGAAGTCGTCTTCGACTTTTTCTAGGCGCTCTTTGAGGCCCGCCTTGTGAGTTTTCATGGTTTTTATTCCATTTAGGAAGATATGAAAATTGTAGTTGAGGAAAGGGTAGGAATCAAGAATGGGCTGCCAACGGGACGGTGTTTTACGGGCTTGCTCGGTCCGGGAGGAGAAATGCGCCCCCCGGTGCGCTGGTCTCCGACCCCGCCGAGGCCCGACCGAAGGTCTCCCGTTCGCCGAGCGGGTCACGGTTAGAAAAGGAGACCTGCGGTCGGCGGACCTGGGGTCGGAGACCCGCGCCGAAAAGAGAGCGTCCCTTTTTTTTCCTCAAAAAAGGTCCGCGTCCCATCCGCGGCCCCTTTTTTTCCAGAAGAGAAGACCTGCGGCGGACCGGCCTGGTCGGAGACCAACGCCGAACAGGGAAACCGCAAAAACTACTTAAAACACGTCGGCCTGGGGTCAAAGCAATTTGCGGAACTCGTCAATCGTGAGGCCAGCGTCTTGGGCGATTCCGCCCATGGTAATGGCGTTGACCGGATTGTGCCTGGGAATCAACACTTACGGGTTGGGCCAGATGCTCGCCGGCCAAATCTTCGCCGCGGAATTTCATGTTGCGTTTGGCGAAATCCACCAGCGACCACGGGGTAAACCCCTGGTCTTTGCCACAGGCGGCCCAGCAAACCGCGCCCAAGGGCAAATAGGTCTGGTGGATAAAAAGGATATCCAGGAAATCGTGGATTTCCGCGCGGCCTGCCAACGCCAGGGCCTTGTTGGTTGCCAGGTCCGCGGGATGCAAACAGTAACCCAATTCCGGATCGGGCTCGACGGGAAAAAAACGAAACGCCGAATCAAAACACCAAGTCGAGCCGCAGTTCGTGGTCCCCGCGGCGAATACGAGCCCGTTGTAAGAATGGCTGGCGGATCAGCCAAGCCGCCGAAAACCCTTTTGCCGTCAACAGGGCCACATCCGCTTCCGCACAGGCCAGAACGTTTTCCGCGACATTATGAAAAATGTCCAGATCGGCGGAGAAGCGCGGACTACCCGGGGCCCGGTTGATCGCGGCACCTCTGGCCCGCCAGCAAAAGAAGAAGAACTTCTTTTTGAAAGGTCGTCAAAGGCATACCGGCGCTACCGGCGCCCTTTATTCTTCCAACCGGGCCGCCGCCAGCAGCCCCTTTCTTCCCCCGTGCGCTTTCAAGCCTTTGATCACCAGGGGAAGAAAAGCTGGCGTGATGAGCAGATCGGGTTTCATGTGCCAGAAGCAAGCCGAATAATATTCCCGAAAAAGCTGGTTGGCCAAGTGCAGGCGTTCGGCAAGAGTCGCTTGCGCAGAAATGGTTTTTTCCATGAGATTGCTCCTGGGCTCAAACCGGCCGCTGTTCCGAAGACCAATTAGACCGTTATCGGTTCCAAAACGTGAATTCTGTTTACGTCTTGTTGGGGGTATTCTATGGATGCCTTGAAGGAAGGAGCGGGTAGAAGTGTGGCCAAGGAATCGTTGACACACCAGAAGGTCGGTGGCGTGGATTACTTGGGGTTGTTGGGGGTGTTTTGTGAGCTTGGCGCGGACGGAGGACGGCGGGCGTTGGCGTTTCGATGGCTTGCCAAGGGCCGCTGCTCGGTTTGTTAGCCGGCGAGTTTCAAGCCGACTGTTTTGCAAACGGCGTAGTCCTCACGCTCCGCGTGAGGATTCTCGTCACGCGGAGCGTGACGACTACACTGGGGCTCAGCCGCGTTAGTATTGTCACCGGTTTGTTGCGGATTTCGCATTTCGTATTTTTTTCGCCTTACCACGTTCCCAGCCAATCGCGGAGACTCCAGGCGATAGCCAGGGCCAGGAGGGTCAGGCCGGTATATCCCAGGACCGATCGGCCGCCGGGACTGCGCAACCACCGGCCCAGCGGACCGAGCCAGGGGGTGGCGCGATCGTAGGCCTGGTTGATCCACAGCAGAGGTTGGAACAACCAGTTGCCCCACGAACGTTTCTTGCGATAAGCTTCCAGGTCCGGATTCGGCCGATGGCGGATGAGCGGCGGCAGGATTTCGTCCGGGGCAGGCAGCGGCTCCGACCGATCCCAGGCGGAGGGCGCGGGAGGACCGTGGGCGGGGAGAAGGTCGTCTTCCTCCACTGTGGTTCGGTAGGAAGGAAGCGAATCGAGGGTGCTCGACCCCGGCGCGGTTTCGTCCTCCTCCGGGGCCTGATATGCCGGCTCCGCCGGGGTGAAGCGGCCGACCAGGATTTTTCCGGTTTTCGGCCGGGGGGGTTCTTCCGTTTCCGAGGCGGTTTCGAACTCCCCTTCGCCCTGTCCTTGTTCCTCAGGGAACAGAGAGGGCGCGGTTTCGGTCAAGGTCGCCGCCGGGCGAGCCGGTGCGACGGGAGGCGGCGGCGCCGGCACTGGCGCGTCGAGGTCGTTGACCGGCAAGGCCAGCATTTGTTCCATGAGGGCGTCGAGCTCGTCCAGCATTTGCCGGGTGGCGTTGGGCGTCTCGGCGGGTCGGGACTTCCGGGGAGCCATGCGGACCTCGTGTCGGGTGCGTCCAAGCCGCGCGAAACAGGGACTCGCCCTCTCCCCGCGGGGGGCCTATTGTAGCAAGAATGGCCGAACGATTTTACCTCAACTGGCCGTTGGCGCCCGGCCCGGTGGACCTGGAGGGCGCCGAGGCGCACCATCTTGCCACCGTGTGCCGGCTTGGCCCCGGCGACGCCGTTTGCCTGTTCAACGGCGACGGCCGGGAATACCCGGCCCGCGTCGTTTCCGTGCAGCGCCGCCGTGTCACCCTGGAAGTGGGCCAGGTGGCCAATCCCCAGCGCGAATGGCCTTTGTCTCTCGAAGTGGCCGCCCCCTTGCCCAAAGGGGACCGCGGGCACTTCCTGGTGGAAAAACTGACCGAGCTTGGCGTTACGGCGTTTGTTCCCCTGGCCAGCCGGCACAGCGTCGGGCACCCGCGGGAAAGCCGGCTCGACAAATTGCAGCGCTATGTCATCGAGGCCTGCAAGCAATGCGGGCGGAATGTATTGATGCAAATCGCCCCGCTGACACAATGGGAAACGTATTCCCGGCGGGAAGATCTGCGGGGGGTGAAGATTCTGGCACATCCGGGAAATCAGGCCGGGGCGATGGATCATGCGAAACTTTTCGCGGCCCCATCGTCCTTTTTTTTGGCGGTGGGCCCGGAAGGAGGTTTCACTCCGGATGAAGTGCAGCAGGCCCGATCGGCCGGCTGGCATGTCCTGGACCTGGGCCCGCGCATCCTGCGTATCGAAACCGCCGCCCTGGTCCTGGCCGCCTGGGCCATCCGTGATTACCAAGCCCGCCCCTCGGGAGCGGAGCACCCTGTCCCCGTTTTGCCAATTATTCCATGATCGGAGGCGACCATGCGTTTACTGTTATGCGGCCTTTTGGTCCTGGCTCTGGCCCGATCCGCACCGTCCGCGGACAAAACCAAGGAAGAGAAAACCCGCTACCTTCGCCCCACGCCGAAAGGTTTTGTCCTGGAAGCCGCCTTTACCCTTGAGCGGGATTCGGCCGGCTGGCACCTCGTCAGCGTCACCGGACGCGGCGACCATCACCTGACCGTCCGGGCGCGGTACGATGGCTTCGACCAGTTGACCGCCGCCGAGGCGATGTTGACCAAGGGCGCGAAAAAAACGGCGGCGGCCGTCACCGTGGCCGCCGGCAAGGCAAAGGTCCAGCGGCCGGGTCAACCCGCCCAGGAGTTCGCCGTCCCCAAGGGGGTGATCGTCACCTCCGCGCCCGACTGGACCGACATTTTCCTCTTGTGCCGGCGCTACGACCGCAAGCAGGGCGGCAAGCAGACGTTTGCCGGCCTGTGGATTCACCCCGTGCAGGCCGCCCAGCTCCTGAAGTTCACCATCGAACGGACCGGAACCGACACCATCGAGCGGGATGGCAAGACTCTGAAAATGGATCGTTACCTGATACGCATTCGCGGCCCCAATCCCTACCTGGCCTGGGCCGATGACCGCGGGACCTTGGTAAAGCACCTGGCCCTGCCCTACAAGGAAGGAACGACCGGCGGCCTGGTCCTGGAGGGCTACGAAAAAGCCGCCGCCGGTTTGCGGCCGGCGGCGAAGCCCTAAGGCCAATCTTCGGAGGGTCACCTTTCTACCCGGTTTGAGGCATGGTTAAAAACCGTTCTTTTAGGGTAACACTGTAGGGTGGGTCGAGTCTTCGAGACCCACCATGGCGGGCCGGATTTCGGTGGGTCTCGAAGACTCGACCCACCCTACGAGATTGTTACCGGCGATTGAACCATGCCCGGCTTGAGACAATCCCCTCACCATTACCCCCGGTCGCGTAAGCGGTTTACCACGCGTACAATCCGTTTTGCCCCTTCCTCGATCTCCGCCACGGTCAGCAGCGGGCTGAAACTGAAGCGCATGGCCGAGTGCAACACGTCCGGGGGGACCTGCATGGCTTTTAGGACTGGGGAGGGCAACAAGGAACCGCTGGAGCAGGCCGAGCCGGTCGAGCAGGCGACGCCGGCGAGATCCAGATTCATGAGCAGCACGTCGGCCGGGCAACCGGGAAAGGACAGGTTCAGGGTATGGGGAATGCCGCCGGTTTCCGGTCCATTGACAACGACGGGGGCTGCGCCGGCGCGGAGAATATCGAGAAATCGGCGACGGAGGGCCGTCACCATTTCGCCATGGGTCCGCAGATTTCGCACGGCCAGATCGAGAGCGACGGCCAGGCCGACGGCCAGGGCCACCGGTTCCGTTCCCGGCCGGTGTCCGTGTTGCTGATGTCCGCCGAAAAACAGCGGCTGGAGTTTGGCCTGGCGGCGCACCACGAGGACGCCAATGCCTTTGGGACCGTGAAATTTATGGGCGCTGAGGGTGAGCGTGGTGACTCCGAGCCGGCGAAAGGAAAGCTCGATTTTGCCGGCGGCAGCCGCGGCGTCGCAATGAATGGCCGCCCGGCCGGCGATCTGGGCCGCCAACTCCGCCACTGGCTGAATCGCCCCCATTTCGTGATTGGCGAGCATGACGCTGACCAGGCAGGTTTCCGGCCGCAGCAAGTCCGCCAGGGAATCATTGCGAACTACTCCCTGGCCATCCACCGGCAAGAAATCGTGCTGGTAGCCGGTCTGGACGAGTTGGCGAACCGGTTCGCTCACGCACGGATGTTCCAGGGGGCTGGTGATGAGGTGGGCAGGCGCGCCGCCTGCTCCACGGGTCAAGCCGAAAATGGCCAGGTTGTTGGCTTCGGTGGCGCCGCTGGTGAACAGCACTTCGTCGGCATGGGCGTCGAGCAGGGCGGCGACCTGTTCGCGGGCGTCTTCGAGGGCCTGGCGGGCCCGCCGGCCAGCGCCATGGCTGCTGGCGGGATTGCCGCTGCGGTCGAAAGCGAACGGCCGCATCGCTTCCCAAACTTCGGGAAGCATGGGCGTGGTGGCGTTGTTGTCGAGGTAAATACCGTCCATCCGCAACCGGGGTAGAAGCCGGCGGCAAGAGAGAGATTTCAGCAGTCAGCAATCAGCAGTCGGCTGATTGCTGACTGCTGAAATCTCAAATCTGAAATCCTCCTGCCGTGCTTCCCTCATTTTACTGCGGATTGGGTTCCGTGGGCTTGCGGACAAGCCAGAAATAAACGCTGACGACCGCCAAGCACCCCATCAACGCGATCAAAATCCCAACAGGCATGGAACGGCCCTCCATAAGAGGAACCCGAGCCGCGCATAGAGGACGGGTCTGCTTCCCGGCTCTCTGGAAACAGCATCCACTGTCCAAGGGTAGGTTGCGGAAACCGGGTTGTCAAAAAAGAGTTGCTTGTTGTTATATAGTTGCCCCAAGCCCGCTGGCGTTTTGGCGAGCGGCCGGTGTAAACCGGCCGGTTCACACCGGCCGCTCGCCAAAACGCCTGCGGGCTTGGGAAGTTGGCAACTAATACACCGGCAGTTTTTCCTGCACCAGCCGGTTGGCCTGAAGCAGCGCCTCCGGCGTGCCGGCATCGGTCCAGTAGCTTTGCAGGAAGGAGGCCCCGAACCGGCCGTGATCCAGGAAATAGCGATTGACGTCGGTGATTTCCAGCTCGCCGCGGGCGCTGGGTTTGAGCGCTTGGATGACGGTGAAGACTTCGGGAGGATAAAGGTAAATGCCGGCGACGGCACAGTCGCTTTTCGGCCGGGCCGGCTTTTCTTCCAGGCCGACCACGCGACCGTCTTGCAATTCCGCCACGCCGTAGCGGCTCGGATCGGCCACGCGGGCCAGGGCCACCCAGGCCCAGGTGGGAAACCGGGCCGCCTCGGTCACGAGCGGCGCCAGCGGATCGTAAAAAATGTTGTCCCCCAGCAGCACCACGCACGGACGGCCGGAACAAAACCATTCCGCCAAACCCAGGGCCTGGGCGATACCGCCGGCTTCATCCTGAACCCGATACGTCAAATGCGCCCCATGCTCCCGCCCCGAGCCAAGTAATTCGACAAAATCCCACATGTGTTCGGTGCCGGACACCAGCAGAATGTCGCGAATCCCCGCGCCAACCAGTTTTTTCAGCGGATGGTACACCATCGGATACGGGCCGACCGGCAAGAGATGCTTGTTTGTCACGCGGGTGAGTTCCCCC
>CAZFGM010000233.1:0-9891 GCA_964518515.1 uncultured Alcaligenaceae bacterium
TCAGGTCATGAGTTTGTGTACAAAAATTCCACCAACTTTTCAGCTGCCCACCCCAGAAGCCGGGCGCGAACAGAATTGTTTTGACAGACGGCCATTTTGAGTTTCAAATGTCACGCATCGGGACGGCCGGCTGATCCCCGGGCGGCTTGCCCGGTTCCCCGCGGTAGCTCCCGCGCGAGGACCGGGCAGGCGATGCCCGATAGGGAGCTCTGCCCATGCCTATCCGCTTTTCCTGCCCGCGGTGCAGCTCTGTCCTGGAATCGCCCGACAATTCTGCCGGCTTGAAATTCTCTTGTGGGAAGTGTGGGCAACGCCTGCAAGTTCCGGAGCCTCCGAAACCCCCTCCCCAACCACCCTTGAATAAAACGGTTCTCGGAAAATTGGAAGATATGGTCGATGCGGTTCCCGTCAGCCTTCCGGTTAGCCCGGCCCCTCTAATTCTAGCTCTTGGGGAAAGAGATAGGTTTTGTCGCTATTGTGGCGCCGTCATCCTGGTCGAGGCGGAAATCTGCCCCAAGTGCGGAGTGCGGCAACTCGGGCCGGCCAGCGGTCCGCCAAGGCCACCTCTCACACCAGGCGTTAAGGCGCACCGCGGGATTGACGTCATGGTCCGGGGCATCGTCTCCGTGTCTTCGGCCGGAATCGGCCTTTTGTTTTTTTGCAACTGGCTCCAGTCTCTTAGGTACCCGCCGTTTCATACTGGGTACCTGTGGTTTTTCCTGATTTTCACTGTGGCCGGCCTGGTGACTGGGATTTTGGCAATCTCCGGCGGTGCCGATTTGCGGGCCATGAAAAAAGGGCGAATGGACCCGAGCGGGAAAGGAATGACCAGGGCGGGATTGATATGCGGCCAGCTGGGATTTTTCATTTCGCTGGCAATTTTGGTCATCCTTCTGTTTCTGTTAATCCTTGCCGTCGGCCAAGTCGGACCGCTTTCCACGCCTGATAGATTTTGAGGGATGGGCGCATACCGATTACTGTCTGGCCGAACCTGCCCGCGGCGGTCCGCAACGGAATCTTGGCGCTGGTGGAAGCCGTCAAGCCGAAGGATAAAATCGACTGCGCGGCGGGAGGGATTTTCAATCATCAGGGAGTTTCATATTTTTCAACCCGTCCAAAATGTCATCGTTTTGCTTTAAAACTTGCCCAGCGGTGAGACCTGAAAGATTGTCATTGAGGACCCGCGCGCAATCCTTTCGTGTCGAAGGAAACTTTTCTACAAGTACGGTATTCGGTCCAAGTGCCCGGACTTCTGGGGAAATCATCGCGGCGACAATTAGCGGTTCCTGCCATCTAAAGTAAACAAACTTGCCTGAACTATTCACGAAAAGGCTACCTTCCGCGTGCGAGGACATTTCCTTGAGGACTTTATCAATGTCCCCGCCGGTAACGTTTGGTTGCCAAAACGGATGTTTGCGAAGCATCCTAATCCTAATACTTTCATCCGGTTCAAAAAAATCGGCGACCGGGTTACCAGGGAAGGGTTCGCCGCCACGCCTTGCAAAGCCAATAGCAACCAAGGCGACAATAGCAATGACAACCACCGCGGCCCCGCAGACCGCTGGAATCGCCCAACGGGAAAAGGGTATTGGTGTGTGGACCGCGTCGGGCGCCCGGACAGCGACGGGAACAAGGGCAGGGGCGACCGGGTTTGGGACAGCGACAGGGAAAGGCACTGTGACGGATTGGCCGCACCCACGGCAACGGCTGGTTCGGCCCGCGCAATCGTCCGGCGCTGACAGGATTTGACCACATTGGGGACAGGGGAATCGAAGCGGCATTCAGCACCTCCACGGAAAATTCTAAAGCTCCCCTTTTCGGCAAGCCAACAAAATCCCCTTCATTTCGGTAAAATCTCCTAAGCGGGGATAGGCCGACGGGCCGAACCCCCGGAAAGCCTTGCCGGGCTTCCCCGCTCTTCTCTTTGCAAGGCGCCGTGGAAGGCAACGGCCATGTCTGCTGAACTGCGAGATTCCATACACCGGCTGCTGAACCAACTGACGATCATGCGTCGGAGGAAGACAATCGACTGGCGCGACGGGGACGAACTAACCCGTTTGCATCGCGAAGTCGAGGGTCGGGCCTTGCTTGCCTGCTTCGATCCGCCGCCGCCCATGGTGGAAGTCAAATTGCATATTCGGCCGCCTTGCTACCTGGAATTCGCCGATCAACATGCCGTCGAAACGTGGGAACAGCGCATACGATCCTTACTCGACAAGGTGCAAGCGTTGCCGAGTGAACCGCTGCCGGCCCCGCCAAGCGAACCGCCGCCGGCCCCGCCGAGGCCGCTCCCGGCGAACGATGCCACGAAAGGAAGACCCGGCCGACGCGGTTATCCTCTTAAAGCCCTGGACTATGCACGAAAACTACGGGTAAAGAATCCGACGTTGAAGGCCCATTTGTTGCGACGCGAATGCCTCAAACAATTCTCCGAAGAAGACTTGCCCCCAGATGGAGAATCATTTCGGCGCTGGCTGAACCGGAAACGGGCGAATCGGGCGAATTGATTTCCTCACTTTTTCGCCCGGCAATCGTGGCGGAAAATTCCGAGGATATGAAAATTCTCGGAGTGGCCGCCATGACTGTTGAATCTTTACTTCCCACGATCCAACAACTCTCCGCAAGTGAGCTGGACGAATTACTGCAACGCCGGCAGGCGGAGGATAAGGCCCTACGCGCTTTGTTTCGTGCTGTCTTGGCCCGCGAACGGGAAGAGCGCCGACAAGGACAGGAAAAGATGGCGAAAGGGGGAGCCGATGCCCGCTGACTCCCTCGAACCGCTGTTGATTTGTGATCGCCAGGCCGCCGCGCTGTGTGGCTGTAGCCGATCTCACTGGCACACCCTGGCCGCGGCCGGCAAGATTCCGCCGAGCGTGAAGCTGGGCCGCAAGCGGCTTTGGCGGCGCGAAGAAATTGAAGAGTGGGTTGCCGCGGGCTGTCCCGACGGCCGAACCTGGGAAGCGTTGCAAGCTGCCGCAAGCCGGCGGCTGAAAGTAGTGAGCTGACCCCCAGAACCCCCCAGGGGCAAAACACCGCGGGCCAGGGAGTGGTTTCCCTGGCCCGGTTATTCCTTCCGCGAAAGGTTTCTCAATGAACAAGTCTACCCGAATTCCCGCTGAGAGCAAGCCTCCCCCGGACAACGGCCAGGTTTCGCCAGCCGACACCGACAAGCCGGACGCTGCCCCTGATCCATTCGACCCGGCAAGCCTGCGCCTCTCGCAAGATTTCTCCGCGTCCATCGGCGTCAAGAAAACGCTTTTGACGGTCCCCGTCCGCAAGCCGGACAAGAGTTGGTTTGTGCGCGTCCATCCAGACGCCGCCTATCGGCTACAAACCGCCGTCATCGAGTTGAAAGACGAACGCTCTGAGGTTTACCTTGTCGCGCCGCCGCTCTGGCCCGAGCTGGCCGCCGAGGTGACGTTCAAGCCTAAGCTGCTGGCGACGGCAATCAATCGGCAGGGCGTTGCATTCCTCTGGGAGGTGAACCTGCCCCGACCCGACGGCCGCGCCGACGAGTGGTCACGCACCGCTCTCGAAGCGCTCGACATGGCCGGCAAGCAATGGGTGCGCGTCGTGGCAAACATGGCGCTGGGCGGTTACGAACTCTACACCGCGTCGGGCGAGCTGGGAGAACCGCGCTGGCCCGACATGCCCTTCCGTGACTTGCTGCGCATCGCATTCAAGGATCGCTTCATCACCGACCGCTCGCATCCCGTTTTGCGCCGCCTGCGCGGAGAGGTGTAGCGATGGACGCGCTCCGCCACTACCGCCAAGTGTGGGCGGTTGATTTCGAGTTTGGCGCCCCGCCCGGCGAAAGGCCGGCCCCGCTGTGCGTCGTCGCGCGGGAGTTGCGGACGGGCGAGCTGGTGCGCCGCTGGCTTGCCGACGGCGCTGCCGGCGCGCCCCCCTATCCGACCGGCCCCGATTCGCTCTTCGTGGCCTACTACGCGAGTGCCGAGCTGGGTTGTCACTTGAGCTTCGATTGGCCCATGCCGGCCCGCGTGCTCGACCTCTACGTGGATTTTCGCAATCGCACGTCGGGCTTGCCCGTCCCATGCGGCTACGGCTTGCTGGGGGCGCTCGTCTACTTCGGCCTGGACGCCCTCGAAGCCGCCGAGAAAGAGGCCATGCGTTCCTTGGCCCTGCGCGGCGGACCGTACACCGCCGGGGAGCAAGCGGGGCTGCTCGACTACGGCGAGAGCGACGTTAACGCCCTGGCCCGGCTTTTGCCCGTCATGCTGCCAGAAATCGACCTGCCCCGCGCCTTGCTTCGCGGTCGATTCATGGCCGCCGCCGCGCGGATCGAATGGCAAGGCATCCCTCTCGACATGGAACTGCTCGATCGGCTGCGAACGCACTGGGCGCGGATCAAGCATCGCATCATCGCCGCGGTCGATTCGAGCTACGGCGTGTTCGTGCCGACGGATCGACGCCCGATCAATCCGCAATCGACACTGGGCGCGGCGGTACTCGAGACCGCGCGGGATTGGCGCCTCAACCCGCATGACCTTGCCGACGCCGTGGAAACCGTTTGGCGTGAAGAGCGGGACAGCCTGGCCGACATCATCGACGCCCGCAAAGCGGCTCGCAAGGCCACGGGCTTGACCACCCGGCAGATTGCTTTCTGGGAGAACGTGGGAAAGGATCATGCTTTGTATCCAGGCCTCGACGATACTGCCCGCGAGTTGGCCGGGATGTACCCCGCGCTGGGCATTGGGGAGGGATATTCGAGCGAAACAGGGTATGACGGCACGGACCACGCCGCGTTTTTGTGGGACGTTCTTCGCAATGACGACCCACGCATCAAGCCGCGGCACGACCCGGACATCTTGCGATGTGCGGCGAACATGGTGCATCGTACCGGCGACGGCCAGCGGAATTTCGGTCCGCTGACGTTCTCGACGGCACGCTTCGCTGAATTTCTCACCCGCGCGGAGATCCCCTGGCCGCGCCTGGAATCGGGATCGCTTGCCTTGGACGAAGACACGTTCAAGGAAATGGCCCGCGCCTACCCTGCTGCAATCGGTCCGCTGCGCGACGTGCTCCGCCTTCATCGTGGCGAGCTGAAACGCATCGGGTTGACCGTCGGCGCGGACGGCCACAATCGGTATTTGCTCAGCGCATTTTCTGCGAAAACGGGGCGCAACCAACCATCGAACAGCAAGAGCATCTTCGGCCCTTCCGCCTGGCTGCGCTCCCTGATTCGGCCTGGCCCTGGCCGCGCGATCGGCTACGTCGATTGGTCTGCACAAGAGCTGGCAATCGCCGCGGCGCTGTCGGGCGATCGCGCCATGCAAGTCGCCTATTATTCGGGCGATCCCTACTTATGGTTCGCGAAGAAAGCCGGCGCCGTCCCTGCCGACGCCACGGAGAGAACGTACCCGACGGAGCGGAATCAATTCAAAGTGGTGATGCTGGGCGTGCTCTACGGCTTGAGCGCGGACGGCATCGCCCGCAAGCTGTGCGTTGCACCATGCCACGGCCGCGAACTCTTGCAGATGCACCGCGAAACGTTCCGCCGTTTTTGGGTATGGTCCGACTACGTGGAAATGCAAGCGATGCTGTCGGGCAAGTTGCAAACCGTTTTCGGCTGGTGTGTGCATGTTGGCCCCGACGCGAACCCGCGCAGCCTGCGAAACTTCCCGATGCAGGGCAACGGCGCGGAAATGCTGCGCCTGGCGTGCTGCTTGGCAACGGAGCGAGGCGTCAACGTCTGCGCTCCCGTCCATGACGCCTTGCTTGTGGAAGGCTTGGCCACCGACATCGAAGAGATTGTCGCGCGAACGCAAGAGGCGATGAATGAAGCCGGCGCGATCGTGCTCGACGGCTTCGAGCTGCGGACCAATGCCAAGATCGTGCGATACCCCGACCGCTACTTCGATGACCGCGGCCGCGCCTTTTTCGAGCGCGTTATTGAGCTGCTCGACATCTTGGACGGGGACGATACCCCTTGCACCCGTGCAACCCCTACCCCTTGCACCAATGCAAGGGGACCCCTTGCACCCGTGCAAGACCCGTCCATTCTTATTTCTTCTTCTTCTTCTTCTCTTTGATTAACTATGGACCCCCTACCGAAACCCGATCATGAAGGAACTCGACCCCGCCGACTTCCGCGCCCCTGTGGCAACCGACCTCGACGTCGTGCGAAGCCGGCCGTCAAAGAAACCGCCGCGCCATCGGCAGGGCGAGCCATTTCTGAAAGGCCCGATCCCCTGGCCGTGGTTGCTTCGGGCGATGCAGCTCCACGGGAAGGCGCTACATGTCGCCTTGCTGTTGTGGAAGGAATCGGGTATCCGACGGAATCGGACGATACGTTTCAACCTGTCGGCGACGGCAAAGATCGGCATTCACCCCGACACCGCCCGCCGCGGCTTGCGTGCGCTGGCATCGGCCAAGCTGGTGACGGTGACGCATCATCCGGGGCAAGCCCTCGAAGTGACGCTATTGGAGCTCTCGACGTGAAGAAGTGAAAGCGGGACCCGGCCGCGTCAACGGCCGGCCCCGCGGGTTCAAAAGAAACGGCAGGAAAGCAATGTTACCCAGCAAGCACACCGCCGGCAAGCCTGCGGCCAGCTGCCCATACAGCCGGATGATCCAACGAAGGTACGCCTGGCTTCGCCGAGTTGCCGACGTCCTGCACGGCTTGCAGAACCATGTGGACCGCCTGGACGCGGACTTCGATCCGACGGCCTACTTCACGGACCCGGACGAAAGCCGGCTGATCGTGCTTGATGAAATCCTGGCGGAAGCGGGATTCCTGCTTCACGACGGCGAACCCGAGGAAGCCGACGATACGTTGCGCCGGGCGGAACAAGCCGCCGAGGAAGCGTTTGCTGTCATCGTGGACGATGGAATAGCCCTGTGCGAAGCCGAAACTGGATTGGAGAAAACAAGATGACCAGAGACACCAGAAAAAAAATGCTCTTGTCCGTTTTGAGGAAAGACCGCCGCATTCGGCGGGACATCGAAACCATCTTCGCGACGGTTGACCACTGGAACGCGCTGCATCCCGAAGCGAAACCGGTCCCGTATCCAGCTGGCAGGGAACGGCTTTTGGCCGCTGTGGACCAAAGCATTGTCCTTATACGCGACATGCTCGCCGGCCGCCGGCCCCTTTTTGGACTGTTGCCGTCGTTGCCGTTGCCGTTGCTGCCCGCAGACGATCCGCCATAAAATGCCGTTGGTTGCCGCTGGTTGCCGGTTTTCACGAGCTGAGAGGATGATCCCATGCCCGGCGGATCGAAGTTGCCTCGCAAGATGGAAGTGGCCCTGGCCGCGTTGCTGACTGAGCCGACGATTGCCGGTGCCGCGACAAAGAGCGGACTTGGCGAGCGCACGTTGCGGGTTTGGCTCAAGACGCCGATGTTTGCCGCCGCGTTCAAGGATCGTTGCCGGGCTGTTCTCGACGCCACTACGTCGGCCCTGTCCGCGGCGACGGCCGACGCCGTGCAAACCTTGCGGCGGAATTTGACGTGCGGGAACGCCGCCGCCGAGATTCGAGCCGCCGCCGCGATTCTCGATCATGCGTACAAGGCCGCGGAGCTGCTGGATGTGGCGAAACGATTGGAAGAGCTGGAACGTGGCCCCGTGCAATTGACCGTCATCGAGCGATTGCGAGTGCCAACGGGAAACAACGATCATGTTGGAAAACATCAAGCGGCGCCTGGCCGAAATGGAACGTGCGGCCCGGATTCGGACGGCGATGCAAGTTAGCCCTTGGGCGAACCTGCCCGCGGCCGAGCCGATCCTTGGCGAATTGGTCGAGTTGGGCCGGCTGATTCCGACGCCGCCCCCGTCGGGGCATCCGGGCCGCGATGCGTGCACCATGTTGGCCGCCGCGATGGGTCATCCGGTTCATGGCCCCCGCGTTCGCGAGCTGTTGGCCATGCTTAGCGAAGCGCTTTGTCCCCCGCCGCCGGCTGCTGATCGTGGTGGTGAGATTGCCGCGTTGCTTGACCAATACGCGGACATTCTCGCCGCCCAACAAAATCCCGAAAGAGATACTTGACTGTCAATCATTCATTGCGTACAACGGTTTCATGGCCAAGAAACGACTCAAGTTTTCTGACGAGATTCGCCAGGCTATCGAAAGTTGTGGGTTATCCCGCTACGCGATTTGCAAAAAATTGGGCCTTGAGCAAGCCCAGCTGTCCCGCTTCATGGCCGGCACGGGTTGGCTTGGCCCCGAATATCTCGACGCCCTGGCCGAACTGTTGGGCCTGCATGTTGCCGCCAAACCGCGGCGAGGGAAGCGAACGAAATGAATCCTTTGGCCGTCCGCGTCGGTGGGGAACTTGAAGGCCCCCCGACGCTGGCCGGCCGCCTTCAAGAAAGGACCGCCGATCATGGCTCAAATCTTCCGTCCCGTTTTCCATGTCGATCCCACTACAAGCAAGATCGTGAAGGCGAGTTTCCCCGGCGCGAAGCGGCGGAAATCCCCGACGTGGTGGATTCGCTATTACACGCCCGACGGCAAGCGGCACTTAGCGAAGGGATACGCCGACAAGAAAGCGACTGAGGCCAAGGCCGCCGAGCTGGAGCGCCGCGGCATTCGCCTGGACGCGGGGCTTGCCGATCCCACGGAAGAGCACGCCAAGCGGCCCTTGGCCGAGCACGCCGAGGATTTCCGCCGCTGCTTGGCCGCGAAGGGAAACACGGCGGATTACGTCGGCAAGATGCTGTTTCGGTTGACGGCCGTTCTCGACGGTTGCCGATTCGTGAAGATCGGCGACGTTCAATCGTCGGCGGTTGTCGAGTACCTTGGCACGCTTCGCACCGCAGGCAAGAGCGTCAAGACGGCGAACGATTACCTTGCCGCCGTGAAGGGCTTCACGCGCTGGCTGTGGCGCGACAAGCGAAGCGTTCTCGACGCCTTGGCCGGGCTATCGAAGCTGGCGAACGGGGAAACGGACGTGCGGCACGCCCGGCGCGACTTCTCACCCGATGAACTCGGCTTGCTCTTGGAAGCCGCCCGGCAAAGCCCCAAGGTGATTCGCTGTCTGCCCGGCCTGGATCGGCACTTCCTTTACCTGACTGCCTGCGCCACGGGCTTCCGTGTTTCCGAGCTGGCCAGCATGACCCCGGAGAGTTTCAATCTCGACAGCGACACGCCGACGGCGACGGTTCAAGCGGCCTGCACGAAGAACCGCAAGGAAGCCGTGCAACCGTTGCCGCTGGACGTGGCCGCGGCCCTGCGCAGCTTCCTGGCGAACAAGCCCGCCGGCGCTTCGCTGTGGCCGGGCAACCCGAATGCCCCGGCGGAAAGCTGGCGCCTGCACGGCGCTGAAGTGATCCGTCGCGACTTGAGGGAAGCCCGCAAGAAATGGTTGCAATCGTTCCAGGATGCCCGTAAACGGGCTGTGGCCGAGCAAAGCGACTTCTTGGCCTATCGGGACCGCGAAGGCCGCTACGCCGATTTCCACGCCCTGCGGCATTCCTTTATCACGATGGTAGGCAAGGCAGGGGTTTCGCCGAAAGAACATCAAGACCTGGCCCGGCATTCCACCTATGCCCTGACAAGCCGCTACACGCATTCGCGTTTCTACGATCTTGCCGCCGCCGTGCAAGCGTTGCCGATCCCGACGTTCGGCCGGGGCCTGGAATCGCAAGTGCTGGCCGCCACGGGGACGGAAGGAAAATCTGGCAGTATGCGGCACGAAACGGGCCAGATTTCCCTTGGCCCATTCCTTGGCCCACAACTAGCGATTTCGGCGGATTTCCACGGACAAACACGGACTGAAAACGTGCAAGCGGCAAGCAAAGGAAAACGCGGAAAAACCAAGGAATCCGTTGATTTTCCCGCGATTTCCGCGATGAGTGACAGTGGTATGTCAAACTACCCCCAAGGGGACTCGAACCCCTGTCTTAGCCGTGAGAGGGCTATGTCCTAGG
>CAZFGM010000234.1:0-1980 GCA_964518515.1 uncultured Alcaligenaceae bacterium
CGCGCCTATTCCCTCAGGGCATACTCACCACCACGGGACGCTGTCCCCTGCTGGAGACGAATCATGGCTGTCGTTCTCTTCATCCTTGGCATTGGCCGGGCCCTGTTCAATGGGGCGACCCGTTTGCTCGCCGGACTGGACCGCTGCTTGATCGGCCTGGCCAAACCACTAGGGGCACATGCCGATGACCCTGTGGCCCGCTATGCTTGTTTCTTCGGCAGCTACGGGGTGCTTTTTGCCCTGGCCTGCTTGCCGGTTCGCTGGCTACCCCTGCTGGCCTTGGCGGTGGGCTACCTGGGAATCTTGGCGGTGGGCCGGGCCTGGTCCGCCAACGAGGCCCGCCGAACGCAGATCGCCCGCAAGCTCTGGCCGGCAACGCCGATGCGTTGCCGGACCTCCGCCTGCTGGCATTGCTGTCGGCCGGCTTGCTCCCAGTCCTGTTTCCCTTGATCTTTCAGCAAGTGCAAACGCACTTCCAGCTCTACCGGATACCACCCGGCACCGACTACTGGACCTGGCTGGCCTTTACGTTCGATTCGTTTTGCCAGGCCTTCGTCAACTGGATGGACCTCTACCAGCTACGATTTACGGAGATCGACTTTGTCTCGCCCTGGGGCAGGCACCTCGTACTGTTGAAGCAGTTGACCTTCGACTTCATCTTGATTCAAGGGATGTTGCGCATCCTGGAAATTCGGGCGCGGATTCGCGAGGGCGCGGCGGTGGTTCGCTACGACACGGACCTGGCTGCCCGGCTCGGGAAACGGGTGGTGCCGGTCCTGATCCGGGCGTTGCACGACCCCGCCCCGCGAATGCGGCGGCAGGCCGCTCTAGCCCTGGGCGAGATCCGATGCCCGCTGTCCATACAAGATAGGCATGTTTCCCCACGTCCCATGAAGTTTCCCTTTCCGAAGGAGAAGACCATGAAGCTTGACGCGAGCCGGCGCGGCCAGTTACCCAAAGTGGAAAAGGCAGTGCCTTTCGCCAGCCCGGACGGCCTGGCGCGCGGCTGGAAGGTGACCATCCCGGGCGGGCATCCGCTGGCGACCCCGGCGCTGGCCGGCGGGCGGGTGTTTCTGGGGGGCGGCTTCGGCAGTTACGAGTTCTATGCCCTCGACGCCGTCACCGGGGAGGTGGTGTGGCAATATCAGACGGAAGATGACGGGCCCACGGCGGCGGTGGTGGCCGAGGAACGGGTTGTCTTTAACACCGAGAGCTGCGAGCTCGAAGTGCTCACGGTAACAGGCCGCCCGGTGTGGAAGAAATGGCTTGGGGATCCACTCCTGAGCATGCCCGCGGTGGAAGGCGGCCGCGTCTTCATGGCCTACCCCGACAGCGGCGGCGACCACCGCCATTACCTCGCTTGTTTCGACCTGGCAACCGGAAGTGAAATCTGGCGGCAACCCATCGCCGGCGAGGTGATCACCTGCCCCGTTTTGGCGGACGGCCAGGTCTACGTCGCCAGCCTGGACGGCACGCTCGGCTGCTTCGAGCAGGACAGCGGCCGGCCGCTGTGGCAAGAGGCGCGGAACGCCACCTCCGCCCCCGCCGTCTGGAAAAACCAATGTTACTTCAGCCAGCGTCAGGAGATGGCCGGCGCCGCCGCCCAAGCCCAGCAAATGGAGTGGCTGGCCCGCAAGTATGCCGCGGCCGGGACACCAACCGAGAATTTCCCCGGCACGGCCTCGGCGGCGGATTACCTCGACCATGGCAAGCGCCAGCGGCGCTCGCCGCACTATGGGGCCCAGGCCGCTTATGACAGCGGCGTTGGCTTTGGCGGCTCCAAGGGCGACTCCAAGATCCACCAGGCAATGCACAACCTGGGAACGGCCCATGTCTTCGGCGTCTGGTCGTACCAGGGCTCCAAGCCGTTCCTGGCCAATGGCCGGCTGTTCAGCGGCCAGGGCGACACGGTCCACTGCACCGACCCGGAGTCGAAGGAAGTGTTCTGGAAACGCAAGCTGCGCGAAGGCGAGGAAGGGA
>CAZFGM010000234.1:2080-9823 GCA_964518515.1 uncultured Alcaligenaceae bacterium
CCCGCCCACAACGGGCGGTCCTGCTCAAGGACCTGAAAACCAGTTCCCGCGTAACATCTCGATCGAGCACCCACAAATATTGCCACCCTCGAACCGGGGAGTGAACGGTTACAGGGAAAGAAAAGGGGTCGGCACGCTTCCAACAATCTTGCGCAATGCCCCCTGTGGGGGCCTTAACAAAAGGGACGGCGTTGACCCGGTAGCAGGGCAGCTTCGCTTTGCAGGCGCGCTAGCCGCTCTTTGCTATCAGGTATTTTCGGTTCCTCCTTCTCCAAGAGACCATCGCCGTACGCATCGATCAAGCGGGCGATGCCGCGTTTGAGTTGGCCGATGCGCGTCGAGACGTTGTGACACTGGGGTGTCACGCCGCGGTGGCCGCGCAGATGCTTACACGAAGCGCACGCTTGATCCGGAAAATTTCCCCTGTGTCGAGGAATTCTTCCCCGGCGGGCGGGACCGGTTACGGTGAGGATTTCCGCGCCCGGATAGGTCCGTGGATCGTAATTATCCCCCGAAAGAGGATCAAGTAATGCCAATGAAAAACCCCAGAGGATATCCTCTTGGGTATAGTTTTACCACGCACCACTCACCAATCACAAGGTCCACCCCTTGCGATACTCGCGTCGGATGTACGGGTCGGCGGCGGCGCAATCGATGCAGCACAGTTTCTGGGCATCCCAGGTGAGGCGCTTGCCGACGCGCATGGCCACGTTGCCCAGGAGAACCATTTCCGTGAACGGTCCGGCATAAGCGAAGTTCGACATGGCCGGCGGCCCGCCCTTGCAGGCGCGCAGCCATTCGGCATGATGGCCCGGCGAATTCGGCAAGGTCGGCTTGGGGGCTTGGTAGCCTTTGAAAGCCGCCTCCGGCAATAGCCGCCAGCTGCCGCCGTAATCGTGATCGGAATACATGGTGCCTTTTGAACCAACCATCAAGATGCCGCTGCCGGACGGCTTATGTCCCATGAACAGGTCGCGGGGCGGCAAGCGGCGTTCATACCACAGCAGCCGGCAGGCCGGCATTTTCCCGCGGGCGGGAAATTCGTAGGTGACGGTGCAGCCCATCGGGGGAGTCTCCCTCAGGTGGGTGCTGCCTTTCGGATCGACATCGGCGACAATGGTGCTGGGCGCCCCGAGCTGCAGGGCCATGTTCGGCAAATTCATGGTGTGGCAGGCCATGTCGCCCAGGGCTCCGGTGCCGAAGTCCCACCAGCCGCGCCAGGCGAACGGCGCATAAGCGGGGTTATAGGGCCGTTCCGGCGCCGGTCCCAGCCACAGGTCCCAGTGCATCAGCTTGGGAATCGGCGGGGGTTTCTGGGGATTGGGACGGTCGATGTTTTGCGGCCAGATGGGCCGATTGGTCCAGACGTGCACTTCGCGGACGTCGCCGAGAGCGCCGGCCTGGATGACCTCAACGCCCCGGCGCAGGCGCTCGTTGGAAGTGCCCTGGTTGCCCATCTGCGTGGCGACCTTGTTCTTGGCGGCCACTTCGCGCATCTGGCGGGCCTCGTAGACGCTGTAGGTCAAGGGCTTCTCGCAATAACAGTGCTTGCCCATTTTCATGGCCATGATGCTGGCGACGGCATGGACGTGGTCGGGCGTGCTGACCACCACGGCATCGATGTCTTTCTGTTTCTCCAGCATCACGCGGAAATCGACGTAGATGGCCGCCTTGCGAAAGCGATTGATCGAGCCGGCGGCGCGGGGCAGGTCCACGTCGCACAGGGCGACGATGTTCTCGCCGGCCACGTTATTGGCATTGCCTCCCCCTTGCCCTCCCGCGCCAATAATGGCGATGTTGAGCCGATCGTTCGGCCCTTGCTTAGCCTGCGATTCCAGGCCGCCGGCTACCCAGAAGCCGACGCCTGCCAGGGCGCTGGTTTTCAGGAAATTTCGTCGACTGCGTCGCGCCATAGTTGTCTCCTTTTAAAGATAAATCCCAGACCGTGGTTCGGCCCGGAAAAACTTCTCGAGATAGTTCAACAGTGTAAAGCCCCAGGCGGGCCCTGGCAACCTTTTTCCAAGCCTTTCCCTCATGGTCGTCGTTCCCTTATTTTTTCGCTGGAACAATGGGAAAGGCAATCCGGCCGGTTATTTCTACGACCTTTCCGTCGACCCGCAAGGTTAATTGACCGAGAATCTGCGCCGCCAGGGCTTCGGGTGGAACTGGGCGACCTTGGTCACTCACCGCGCGGGCAAGATTCTCCAGATACGGTTCCATTCCGGGAAAAGGACTTGGGCATGGTTTTCTCCTGTGGTCTCGGCCATTATACTTGACTGGCTTATGAAATCGACCCACAAGCTATTTGTCGCCGCAACGCCCGGTTCCATGGCGGCCCGAGCATGAGATCTCCGACCGGAGTAAGAATTTTGTATTGGTTTCACAGGTCAGAGCTTGGTCAATGGATTCGGGGTGACAAGAACTTTCCGGGAAAGGAAAAAAACACATGAAAGATAACTCCTTCGGTTTTTCCACCCGCGCCATTCACGCCGGCCAAGAGGCCGATGCCGCCACGGGGGCGACGGTGGTGCCGATCTACGCCACTTCCACCTTCACCCAGGAAGCCCCCGGCAAGCACAAGGGCTACGAATATTCGCGCACGGGCAATCCCACGCGCGCCGCCCTGGAAACTTGCCTGGCTTCTTTGGAAGGCGGCGAGCGCGGCCTGGCCTTCGCCTCGGGCCTGGCGGCGACCACCGCCGTTTTGTCCCTGCTTAAACCTGGGGATGAGGTGGCGGCCTCGGCCGATCTGTACGGCGGCACCTTCCGGCTCTTCGAACGGGTTTTCAAACCCTGGGGCTTGGTTCCCCGCTACACCGAAGATCCGAGTCCGCCGGGTTTCGCCAAAATCATCACCAAGAACACCAAGCTCGTCTGGGTCGAGACGCCGACCAACCCCCTGTTGCAGATCGTGGATATTGCGTCAGTGGCGGAAATGGCCCACAAGGCCGGCGCACCGCTGGCGGTGGACAATACCTTCGCCTCGCCGTTCTTGCAGCAGCCGATCCAGCTCGGGGCCGACCTGGTGGTGCACAGTACGACCAAGTATCTGGGCGGCCATTCCGACGTGGTCGGCGGCGCCGTGATCGGCGCCCGAAAACTTCTCGACCCGATTGCCTTTTACCAGAACGCGGCGGGCGGCGTGCCCGGACCTTTTGACGCCTGGCTGGTGTTGCGCGGCCTCAAGACCCTGGCCGTTCGCATGGAACGCCACTGCGCCAGTGCCCGCCGGCTCGCCGACTGGCTGACGCGCCAGCCGCAGGTGCAGCGCGTCTACTACCCCGGCCTGCCCGGTCATCCCGGCCATGAATTGGCCAGGCGGCAGATGCGCGATTTCGGCGGCATGATCAGCGTCGGCCTCAAGGGTGGCAAGGAAGCGGCCCTGCGCCTCTTGACCCGCACCAAGCTCTTCAGTCTGGCCGAGAGCTTGGGCGGCGTCGAATCGCTGATCGGCCATCCCGCCACCATGACGCACGCCAGCATCCCGGCCGACCTTCGCCAGGCCCGCGGCATCGACGACGGCCTGGTGCGGCTGAGCGTGGGCATTGAGGATGCGGAGGATTTGCAGGAGGACTTGCGGCGGGCGCTGGCGGGATAAGTGGGAATTATCATGGCGATGGGACTTTCGGTGATGTCCTTGTCCATGTTGCTGCGGGCGGTGTAGGTGCGGGCGAACCAGACCAGCGGAATTCCTCGTCGGCCTTGGGCCCGGACCCAGCGGGCCTGGAAATGCTTGTCTTGCTGGGCGATGGCCTGGCCGGCGGCTTTTCCCGCGTCGTCCCAGCGGCCGCGCAGGACTTCGGCCTGGCGGGCAGCAGGTCCCACGCACCAGGGAAGAGCGGCCAAAATCATGGGCCCTGGCTATTCACCGAATCGCGAGCATCACTTCTTCTCAACCCGCACCGAAAACGCCGGCGAGTTATTCTGCTGATTGCCCAGGGCGGTGGCGGTGCCGAGGACGTCGGCGCCCTTGACGTCGGCGGTGGCGGCGTTGGCGGCGGCGGTTACCTCCAGCTCGACCATGTTCTGGCCCATGGCGATGACGCTTTTCGGGGCGGAAACGTTGGCGGGCAGCTTGCGGACCTCGACGGCGATGGGGCCGGCGTAGCCGCCTTTGCGCGTGGCGGTGATTTTCAGCTTGGTCTTTTGACCCGGCTTGAGGACCAGGGCGGCCGGCTCGATCTTCAAATCGAACGGCTTGGCCACCACCAGGGTCGCCGGCAGCGAGCCAACCGCGTAGTTCTTGCCCTGGTGCTTGGCGGCGCCACTGACGAATACCAAAAATTCGCCGAGCGGCACCTTGGCGTTGATGTCCAGCTTGATTTTGACCTCGCTCTGTCCCTTGGCGATGGGCGGCAGTTTCGGCGGCGGCAGATTGGGCGGCAAGCCGCCCGGCGGATTCAGCGTGATCACGTCGTCAAATCCCGGATCGCGCTTCGCCTGAATGGTGAAAGCGAGCGGCAAGCCGGGAACTCCTTCCTTGGGATCAAAGGAAGCGGTGAGGATGAAAGGCGCACGTTCCTTGACGGCCAGGGCGATCTGGGTCGTGAGGTGCCGCGGCGGGAAGGGAAGGTTGCCCAGGCTCTGGCTGATGGACGGGCGGACGCTGGCCAGGCGGACCACCGGCTTGCCGTCGATGGTGGCTTTGCCGGCCACGTGGACCAGGTAAGGTCCTGGGGGAAGCTCCGCCTTGGCCTGGGCCAGAAGAACCCCGGCATTTTCGCCGGCTTTGAGAAGTCTTTTGCCGGAAAGCCCCATCGGTCCCATCAGCTCGACCTCGATTGGGCCGGTGTAGCCGCGGCGGTTGGCCTGCACCGTCAAAGCCGCCACCGCGTTGGCGGCCAGATCGTAACGGTCGATTCCCAGGGTCAAATCGAAATCCGCCGTCACCGGCGACAGAACCAGCCGATAGGCTTCGCTGGGCCCGCTGAGATAGGTCAGGTGCTGCACCTCAACGAGGAAATCGCCATCCTCCGGGGCGGTGAAGTCGAGGCGTTGATCCGCGGGCGGATTGGCGGCGGGCGCGGATTTGGCCAGCTCCGCGCCGGTTTTGCCATGTTTCACGGACAAGTAGACCAGGGTTGGGGAATACAGTTCCAGCGTCTCGGCCTCGATCAGGATTTTCTGGCCCTTCTTGGCGGCAAAGCGGTAGAAGTCCACGTCGTCGTTCTGCTGGAAGCGCCCGGTGATGGCGGCGGACACGGGCACGACATTGGCCTTGGCCGGCTCGTTGTTCGGTTCTTGCTCGACCAATTCGTCGCGATCGCTGACGGCCAGGGCGACCGGCCAGCCGTGAAGGCCATTTTGCCCCTTGGGAGCAACCCAGAGGGTAGTCACGGTGGGATCATTGGGCACGGCGACTTCGACCGGGGCCACGCCCTCGACCATGGGGCCGGCGAAATGCACCGCGACCTTGCTGCCGCGCTTGGCCGCCATGGGAATCGGCACCGTGGCGCAGGGGAAATCGCCGATGCGCAAACGATAGACAAAATCGGCCCCGCCGCGAAAGAGGACGTCCTTCACCTCGATCAGGTAATCGCCCGCTTCCTTGAAGACGTGGGTGAAGCGCGGGTCGGTCTGACAACCGGGCGCGTCGTTATCATAAGCCACCTCGCGCCCGGTCTTCAAATGGGTGACGGAAACCTGGGCGTCGAGCGGCGCGCCCAGCCGGCGGCCGAGCAAGTCGAAGCTGACTCGCTGGCCGGCCGGCACCGTAATCTTGTAGTAATCGGCCTCCTTGTCACCGATCCGGCCCACAGCCACGCAGGGCACCGGTAGCGCTTGCGGCGTGGCCTTGTTCTTGGCGGTGTCGGCCTTCACAACCTGGGGCAGGTCGTCGATGCAAAACAACCGCAGGTTCGACATGCCGCGGCTGCTGGCCAGGCGCAGGGCGTGATAGCCGACCGGGGCGTCGGCGGGCACTTCCAGGCGCACGCGCAGCTTGGCATTATCCTGGCCGTTCTTGTTGTCGGTGGGAATGGTGATCTTGGCCGGAAAGCTCGCCAACACGCCGGTCGGCCCGGCCAGGTTGCCGCCGGTCAATGTCAGCTCCAGGGTCGTGCCGCGCTGCATCCCCAGGGGCAGCGGAAGGCCCAGCACGGGCGCCTGGGGATTGGCCGGCACCGGCGGCGGCGGTTTCTGCGCCCAGCTCGGGGGTGGCCCCAACCCACTCAAGCCCCCAACGATCATCAGAAAACCAAGGGACTTTGCGAAACGGCTGCTCATAATGTTCCTCATGGTTGCGTAATCCGGGTTTCAGCCCGTTTGATACGGCGAGGACGGGCTGAAGCCCGTACTTCGAACATTCTTTGGACCCTAAGCGGGACAATTCAGGCGGGATAAAAATCCATTCTTGACACAAAAAATCCCCCAGGTCATGGAACTCTTTCCTCGGTTCCTTAGTCCCATAGTAATAAGGAAACGCACCGAGGGAAAGGGAAAAGGTTGCGGGAAGGCGCTGAAATTTAGCGCCTGACAGAAACCCATTCGATAAAAAACTTCCGGCGGCAAAAGTTCAAGTTGCAAGCTATAGTTGCCTTAACCGCCCGGCGGAACTGGCGGAATCCCTGGCGAGCCGAGGGCCGTACCCGGGTGACCCGCGGTGCGAGAGAGGAGACTGGCGTGAGGCGGCAAATTCGCTTGCGCGGTGTGAGCGGCGACATCGAGGGCAAAATCTGGGAAGCGGATACCGTGCTCCGCAGCGGCCGGCTGGCCACCCTCGAAGTCGTCCTCGACGACAGCTCCGTCAGCCGACGGCATGCAGAAATCCGCTCCACCAGCAACGGCTGGCGCGTGCGCGACCTCGGCAGCACCAACGGCACCTTCCTCAACGGCACCCGCCTGGGGCCGGGCGAATGGCCCCTGCGCGTCCACGACATCATTCGCTGCGGCAACGTCACCATGGTCGTGGACCTGATCCGCGACGTCCGCAACGGCGAATTTACCAACACCCCCGACAACCTGCTGGTCGAGGCCACCGCCACCAATTCCTGGGAAGACGCCCTGCAAGGCCTGGCCTTCGACCGCGAGCGCTGCCCCCGGCCCGGCGAACAACTCCTGGCCCTGCTCCGCGCCGGCCATCACCTCGTCCACCTGGAAAGCGAAGAAGACCTGCTGCACACCATCCTCAACGACGCCGTCAGCACCCTCGAGGCCCAGCGCGGCGCCATAGTCCTGGCCGAGGGACTCAATGGCCCGCTGCGCCTGCGCGCCCTGGCCAGCGGTCACAGCAAAATCGCCAGCCGCCACAGCTTCAGCCAGAACATCGCCCTGCGCTCGTTCAACCGCGGCGAATCCATCCTGTGCACCAGCGTGGATGAGGACCCGGAGTTGGCCGGCGCCCGCAGCATCGCCGAGGGCACCATGGCCTCCGTCTTGTGCGTGCTGTTGCGCACGCCGCGCAAACGCCTGGGCGTGCTTCACCTCGACCGCGGCCCGATGCAAAAACCGTTTACCAAGGATGACCTGCACCTGGCCGACGCTTTGGCCGCCCACGTGTCCGCCGGCATTGAAAGCGCCCAGCTGTTGCGCAAGCAGCGCGAGCTCTTCTATGCCACCATTACCGTGCTGGCCCAGTCCGTGGAAATGCGCGACGCCTACACCGGCGGCCATACCGCCCGCGTCACCGAATATTCCTTCCTCCTGGGCCAGCAACTCGACGTGGCCCAGGAAGATCTGCACTGGATTCGCCTCGGCACCCCCTTGCACGACATCGGCAAGATCGGCATCCCGGACGATATTCTG
>CAZFGM010000235.1:0-9713 GCA_964518515.1 uncultured Alcaligenaceae bacterium
GGCTGAAAACAAGCCAAAACTATCCTCCTTCCCAATTACTTTGCTACAGTCTCTCAAAAAATTGGCATTTGCCGAGAAATAAGCTATAAGTTGAAAAGGCAAAGCGTGATCCCCTTCCACCGCCCGTCCCTGTGGTTCGGGCTTGATCGCATGAGGCTGGAAAGTGAGCAAGTATCAGTGCTCTCTCCTAGTCGTGGATGATGAACCATACATTCTGTCCACGCTGTCGGCATTTTTGCGGGAAGACTTTGAGGTTTTGACCGCCGATTCCGCCGAAGCCGCGCAACGCTGGTTCGCTCAGCGCGACATTGACCTGATCCTGACGGATCAGAAAATGCCGCGCCTGACTGGCGTGCAGCTTCTCGAATGGGTCCGGCAACACCACCCGCGGACGGTCCGCCTGCTCATGACCGGCTTCGCCGAGCTGGAAGAAGCGGTCGAGGCCATCAATCGCGGCCAGGTCTTTCGCTACATCTTCAAGCCGTGGAAAACCGAGGAATTGCTGGAAATTCTTCATAGCGCCGGACGCACTTTCCGCCTCGAGCGCGACCACGAACGGCTGCTCCTGGAACTTCGCCAGCTCAACCTCGAGCTGGAACAACGCGTGGCCCAGCGCACCCGCGAGCTGGAAGAGGCCAATCACGAGCTCGAGCAGAAAAACAAAATGCTGGAAAAGCTGGCCCTGACCGATCCGTTGACCGGTCTGTCGAACCGCCGGGCCATGGATCGCCTGGCCGAGCGCGAACTGCGCCGCCGCGACCGCTATCCCAGCCCCGTGGCCATGGGATTGATCGACGTCGATAACTTCAAGGACATTAACGCCCGCTATCTGTTGCCCGGCGGCGACAAGGTACTGGTCGATCTGGCCAAGGCCCTGACCTCGTCGCTGCGGACGGTGGACCTGCTCGGCCGCATCGGCGGCGAGGAATTCCTGGTCATTGCCCCGGAAACCACCATGGAAGGCGCCATGGGCCTGGGGGAACGTATTCGCTCGACCGTGGAACAGACCGAATTTTCCTACAAGGAAGAAGCGATTTCCGTCCGGGTAAGCATCGGCTTCGCGGTGGCGGATGCGGGCGATGCCGCCGATTACGAGAGCATGAAACACATCGCCGCCGCCGCCCTGGCCCAGGCCAAAAACACTGGTCGCAACCGGTGCTGCTATTTTCCGGCCAAACCTCCCCCTTTTGAGCAAGCCGGGTAACTTCCCCTTTTTACCCGGCGGGCCCTGTTTTCAACGAGCAAAATCCGAAATTCGAATATCGAAATTCGAAACAAATTCAAAATCCAAAATCCGAAATCCCAAATCCGAAACCATAACCCCAAGATTCGATTTTCGGCTTTTCGAAGTTTGATATTCGGATTGCCAATTTTTTTGGTGAGCCCACAACTTTTTCCCTCCCGCGGTAATCCTTGTTCCGCGGCATTATCGGCACAAAAAGTTTCCCCGGAAAATTGCAATTTTTCCGTGCCATCCGGATTTTCATGCTACGGTTGTTGCGGGGCGAAGGTCGCTCCTGCAAAAGAAACACCAATCCCCGATAAAGCTAAACCCGTCGCGAGGCGGGGGCGGAAAGCCATGGGCCTCTCCCCGCCCTCACCCCAACCCTCACGGGGTTCGTAGTTCCGGCTTTAGCCGGTTTACCGCCTGAAGGCGGCACTACGAACCTGGAGGTTGGGATGAGGGAGAGGTCGCCAGGCTGCCGAAAGGATGGAGGAACATGAGGCAGGCGGTTTATCGTTGCCCCGTGATCGCCCTGGTTTTGCTCGGTCTGGCCGGCCAGGGCTTCAGCAGTGACAAGCACATACCGGTTTCCCGGCGCACTCCCATCGTCGAAGCCGTTGTCAAAACCAAAGCCAGCGTCGTGACCGTCAAGGTGCCGCGCCAGGGGCTCAAGGACCTGGTCGGCACCGGCGTCCTGGTCGATGAGCGCGGCTACATCATCACCAATCGCCACGTTGTCGGCCCCGCCAAGCAGGTCACCATCGTCCTGCTTGATAACACGGAATTGCAAGGACAAGTGGTCGTCGGCGACCCCGGCACCGACCTGGCCGTCGTGAAAATCCAGACGGACAAGAAATTGACCGCCCTCGAGCTGGCCCCCATCAGCGACCTGATGGTCGGCGAAACCGTCCTTGCCGTCGGCCATCCCTACGGCTTCCACAACACCGTGTCCACCGGCATCATCAGCGCCCTGGAGCGCGAAATCCGCATGCCCACCGGCGACAAGCTGTACGGCCTGATCCAGACCACTGCCCCCATCAACCCCGGCAACTCCGGCGGCCCGCTGTTGAACATCAACGGCGAGCTCATCGGCATCAACGTGGCCCTGCGCGAAGGCGCCCAGTGCATCGCCTTCGCCATCAACGCCGACACCGTCAAGCAGTTATTGCGCAAACACCTGAGCGCCCAGCGTGTGGCGGGCGTGCATCACGGCCTGGAGTGCCTGGAAAAGGTCCTGGCGGAGACCGGGCCGCGCCAGCGCGTGGTCGTGGCCGGCCAGACACCCGAGGGGGATCTGAAAAAAGGCGACGAAATCCTGGCCGTCGGCGGCCGCGACGTCAGAAACAGCTTCGATCTGGAACGGGCCCTATGGGACAAGCGGCCTGGCCAGAAGGTCCACTTCAAGGTGGTGCGGGGAGGCCAAACCCTGACCGTGGCCCTCACCTTGCGGGCCGGCCACGGCGCGGTTGCCAGCACCACCCCGGCAAGTCCCCAGGAAGGCGCCGGCAATCTTCGCGGCGTGGCCGACAAGCATCGTTAACGGAACGGAGGCCGGAACAAAGAGGCTTTGGGGGAGTGAGGCCGAACATAGAAGAGGGGGAGAAGCCCACGGGGGAACCTGTGGGCTTTTTCCTGTTTGTGCACATAACGGGAGGTTGTTCCATGAGGTATTTTTTCCCGGTTTATCTTTGTTTTCTTTTTGCCCAGCCAACCAGAGAAATGGAAGGAAGAATATCTGTCTTGGTAGCTCGGGAAAAAATGCATATGGGAGACTTGATCACGGAGCCAGAAAAGCTTTTTCAGAAAGTATTTATAAAACCCGCCGAAGTCCCACCAAATGCGTTGAGGGATTTTGCCCGTCTCAAGGGAAGTGTTTTGAAAATATGTTTGCGGACGAAACAAGTGGTTACCGAAGTGGATTTTATAATCGACCGGGAAGAGCCGCCGTGCTGGAGGATTCCGCTTGGCTGTCGCGCCGTAGGATTTAGGCTAAATTCCGGAGAAGCAGGAATGCATTATCCCCGTGACCGATTGACCGACCTATCTGATCCGAATTGCAGGGTTGATGTCATTGTCACGATCAAAAACCAACCCGGTCCTTCCAAGGTTTTATTTCAATCGGTCCAAGTTCTGGCGCTGGAAACCGAGCCTAATAATTTCGTGACCTTGGCCTTGAAACCGGATGACATCGTAACGGCCGAATTGCTGAAGGTGCAATCGGCAAGATTTGATTTGGTGCTCCGGAAATAGGGTTATTCGGCGGGGCGGTCCCCGCCGGGATAAACCCGGCGGCTCGTGTCTCAAAAACCCATTGCTTTCCCCAGATTCCCGTTGACCTCGACCTATTCACCCCCTACCGTGAAGTTATTCCAGCTCTTTCCTTGAACCCTTGGCGCGGCCAGGCCGTACTGAAAGGAAAACCACGCGGGGTAATCACGGTATGGCACCCATGCACAATCCCGAACAAGGGATTCAGGAATCCATCACAGCGGCGCCGCCGACCACGGCGGTGCCCAGTCAGGCTCCCGCACGGGAAAGTGCCGCGCCGGCCGCGCTGCCGGCCCCTGCTCCGGCGCTCGCCCCGGCACCGGCTCCCGCGCCCGCAATCCAGGGCTATCCCCGCGCCGATCGCGTCTTCGCCTTCCTCGTCCTGGTCCTGACCTTTTTCCTGGGCTCCTTTGCCGTCACCAACTCCGATTTCTGGATGCACCTGGCTACAGGCCGGCTGATCGCCGAGGGGAATTACACTTTTGGCGAGGACCCCTTTTCCTACACCACCGAGGGCCGCCCGTGGATCAATCACAACTGGCTCTATGACTGGGGCCTGTACGGCCTTTACCAGTTGCTCGGCGGGGAAGGCCTGGTGGTGTTCAAGGCCCTTCTGGTCGTGGCCCTGGTGTTCGTGGTGTTTCAGATTCGCCGGCGGGAAATGGGTCTTGCCCTGCCGGTGTTCGTGATCGCCCTCTGCGTGGTGGCCATGAGTCCGCGGCTGTTGTTCCAGCCCACCCTCGTATCGTACCTTTTCCTGGCTTTAGGCCTCTTTCTGTTGTTCAAGGAACCAGGTAAAGACCAATCGGTGCTCCATTTGTGGGGCCTGCCGGTTTTGTTCTTTCTGTGGGTCAATCTGGATGGCTTGTTTTGCATGGGTCTCGTGGCGTTGGGTTTGTTCTGGCTGGGAACAGCCTTGCAATCCTTGAGCGGTCAGGAAGTTCGGCCGGGCCCCAAGGCGGTGGGGGTCGTGTTCGGGGTTAGCCTTCTGGCCTGCCTGGTGAACCCGCATCATGTGCAAGCCTTTATTCTGCCGCCGGAGTTTGCCTATCCCGTCGTGGTGGCGGTGGACGTTCTGCATTTGCCGGTGCCGGAGGGATGGGTGGCGGCGGGGCGGACTTTGCAAGAGATCCGGCGGTACGCGCCGGATACGTTTCCCCTGTTCTCGGCGTATTCGTCGTTGGCGCCTTCCTTTAACGTGGCCAGCGCTGCCTATTGGGGAATGTTGCTGTTGGGGGTGGCCTCGTTCCTGGTGGCATCGCCGCTGGCGATTGTCCGGGGCGGAATGCCGTATGGCCGGCTGCTGCTGTGGATATTCTTTGCCACGTTCAGTGTGTTTCAGGCGCGCATGCTTGGTTTTTTGGCCGTCGTGTCGATGCCGATTCTGGTGTTGAACTTTCAAGATTACGGGCGTCCCCTGGCCGCGACAGGAGACAGAACCGGAACGACCAAGGACGTTCACCAAGGCGCCTTGCGTCTGTTATTCGGTCGCCTGAGCCTGGGCTTGGCCCTGGTTGCTTTGTTATTTTTTGCGTGGCCCGGCTGGCTGCACCTGCGCTGGGGAAACTGGGAAACGTCCTATCGCGGCTACTGGCAAGCGCCCCGTCGCGTGGCCTGGCGGTTGTCTCCGGATGCCTCGTGGGTGCAAACCGCCCAGGCGCTCCAGAAAATGCACGCGACCGGCAAGCTGCACCGGGGTTTTTCGCTTTCCCCGGACCTGGCCAATTATTGTGCCTGGGAGTGCCCCCAGGTCAAAGGGTTTTTCGATTACCGTTATGCCCTGTTTCCGCAAGCGGTGGCACGGTTTGGCACAATCATCCAGGAATTGCGCACCGAGGCCGTGGAATCAGTGAAAATGGCTGCCAGCCAAGGGCCCAGGGAGCCCTTGCCCGAGCTGACCGCCTGGAAAAAGGCCTGTCGCGAGTGGAACATCAATTACCTGATCTGCGTGGATTTTAACTCGCGCCAGACTCAAGCCCTGGTATTGCGGCGCTGGCAGGACCCGGACCGCTGGCCGCTCTTGTACGAGGACGGGCGAACGTTCATTTTCGGCTACAACGAAGCGGGCGCCGGGGCGCCGTTCTTGGGCCTGGAGCGGGATTTGCAACGCCAGGCCTTTGGCGCCGCGGCTGCCGACCAACGACCGCTCCCCACACCCCTGCTGGCCCAGCAAGAGCGCGGCTGGTGGCGCGATTACACCGTCGGTTTTGCCAAGAAGCCTCTGGGAATCGACGGCGACCGCCTGCTTCAGGCCGAAGCGAACTTCGCTAATGAAAAATGGACGGTAACCTACTTCGCGGGGTCGCTGACGGCCTGGGCCACGAGCCACGCCTTCCTCAGCGGCCTGGTCCCGAGCGGGTCCACCCTGGGCACGACTTTTACCCCTATTATCATGAGCATGAAACTGAATGACATGGCCCGCAATTACCATTTCCCGCCCGCGGCCCTGGTGGTGCGCATGCGCCGCGTGCGCCAGGCGCTTGCCGAGAACCCGGTCAATCCGATCTGCTATGTCCATTTGTTGCAGGCGGTGGTGGATAACGACAAACAGGAAAGGTTCTGGTCCCCCGACCCGTGGGACCTGAAAGCCCAATATCAGACCTACCGGGTGATTTTCGGTCCCCGCACGCAGATGAGCATGCGCGAGCCCACCACCTTGCGTTCGCAGATTCGCCTGGTGCAAAGCGTGTTCGCCGTGAAAGGGTTATTGGCCCTGGAGCCGACCAATGCCCCGTACCACAAAGAAGCCGGCGACCTGTACTCGCAGCGTTTGAAATATTACGACCTGGCCCTCGAGCACTATGCCCTGGCCTATCAACACGTCGATCGGCCTTCCCCGAAGGGACTGTTGGAAAACTGGAACCCCTCCCAGGAACGCCGGCTGTTGAAGGGTTGGGTGGCGGAACTCAAGCGCGGCTTGCACCAAACCCGCGAAAAATATGACCTGGGCAGCGCCCGCGAACCTCCCGAGAAGAAGGTCCATATCGCCCTGAGCATGGGTCTGGCCCTACCGGCGTTGGAAGTGTTGAAAAGCATCCACCGGCCGGATAAAAACATCGACATCGCCCAGTTTCGGGCCATGGTCTACCAACGTGCCATCATGCTCCTCAACTTGGGCCAGGTGAAGGAGGTCCACGACGCCCTGGAGAACCTTAAAGATGTGTTCATGAAAAATCACCCCAATGACCCCCGCGGTCCGATTGCCCCAGCGGGAGAGCAAGTCCGCTGGCATGTCCTCAACATCCTCACGTCGGCGGCAATCGGCGATTATGCCACGGCCGATGCTTCTCTGGCCGTCCTGGCCAAGTTCGAGGGGCCAAACCTGCCGCAAAAAAAGGTTGAGTCTTTGTTGCTCCAACAACTCGTGCCGAATGCCTGGGTGGCAGCCGTCATTCAGCGCGACCTGGCACCCTTTGTCCAGGAAGAGTTATACCTTTTCCAGCGCGGCATCGCCAATCTCGGCGTCGCCCGCGGCGTGTTGGCCCTCGAAGCCGGCTTTCCCGACCAGGCCGCCAAGCATTTCCAGCAGGTCCTCACCCTGGTCGGCCCGCAGATTCCTTACCCCGAACGGACCATTGCCCAGCGCTACCAGGAATGGATCGATAGGGCGACGAAAAGACCGAAAAAAAAATAACCGGGCATTTCGCGGATCCCAATCTGTCGGCTGAATATTCATGCTTGGCCGGAAGTAGGAGTCGAACAGAATGATCTTTTCCGGGTGGAAACGCTCGGCGACCTGCTTGGCGAAGCGAATGGCCGCCAGGGAAACGCGCTTCTTCCTTTCGCCGGATGCGCCTTTTGCCCGAGTGATAGATTGTCGTCTTCCCATCGGTCAAACCCGCTTTATTTTCGCGCGGGGTTTGATGCTTTGAGCCCGAAGCGCGAGCAAGGGATTTCGCCTACTAGCCCTTGCTGGGGCTTCGGGCTCAAAACATCTCAATTCCCACGAGGACATAGGGTGTCATTTCAGCAAATATTCCTCCATGAACTTCACCGTCGCATAGAACTGAAAATCCGCGTTCTTCTTCTTGGCGAAGCCGTGCCCTTCGTCCTTGGCCATCAGGTACCAGACGGGGGTGCCGGTCTTTTTGACGGCCCGGACCATCTGCTCCGCTTCGCTCAACGGCACCCGCGGGTCGTTCTTGCCCTGGATGACGAACAGCGGCTTGGTGATCTTGTGGGCATTGTTGACCGGCGCGATCTTGTTCATGAAGGCCCGCATCTTGGGATCGCGCTCGTCGCCGTACTCGGCGCGGCGCAGGTCGCGGCGATAGCTTTCGGTGTTTTCCAGGAGCGTCACCAGATTGGAGACGCCGACGATGTCCACGGCGCAGCGGATGCGGTCGGGATAGTTTGTGGCGACGGCCAGGGTCATGAAGCCGCCGTAGCTGCCGCCGGTGACCAGGATGCGTCCCGCATCGAGGTCGGGCCGCTTGCCGATCCAGTCGAAGAGGGCGCCCACGTCCCTGTAGGAATCCTCGCGGAGAAAGCCGTTGTCGAGGGTGAGAAAGGTCTTGCCGTAGCCGGATGAGCCGCGGACGTTGGGAAAAATCAGGGCCAGCCCCAGCTCATTGAGGAGGTAATTCTTGCGGGCCAGGAAAGCTGGACGAAACTGGCTTTCCGGGCCGCCGTGAATGTCAATAACGACCGGCCGCTTGCCCGTGAACTTGGCCGGCGGCTTGTAGAGAAAGCCCGATATCATCCGCTTATCGAAACTCGGCCAGCGAATCAGTTCCGGCTCGATAAAGCCGGCCGTGTTCAAGCCGCCGGTGTCGCTTTGCGTCCAGCGCTCGATCTTGCCGGAGGCGACTTCGAGGGAGTAGACTTCCTGCGGCGCGCGGGCGGAGACCAGGTGGAAACCCAGCTCCTGGCCGCGGTTGTGCCACTGGATGCCCGTGACGGAGCCCGGCGGCAGTTTGGGCAGGGGCAGGTCCTTGCCGCTGCCGCTGTCGAGCAGATGCAGGACGCCGATGCCGTCCTCGTTGGCGAGGTAGGCGATTTTCTTGCCGTCGGGGGCCAGGGCGAATTGCTCGACGTCCCACTTGAGGTCGGGAGTCAGCACCTTGGTTTTCTTGGTATCCAGGTCGAGATAGACGAGGCGCTTGAATTCGGACCTTTCGTCGGAAGTGAGGAAAACGCCCTTGCCGTCCTTGCTGAACTGGCCGCCGCCGTAGTAGACCTTGTCCTTTTCGTGGCGCGGCGTGATCTGCTGGATATTGGCGAATTCCACGTCCAGCACCCAGCGCTGGCTTTCATTGATCGAGACGTACTCGCCGATGAGGATGTAGCGGTCGTCGGGCGACCAGTCGAGGGCCTGCCAGCCGCCGCCGGACATCTTGGCCAGGAGGCGGTTGGTTTTCGGATTGATTGGGTCCATGACGTACAGATCGACGTCGGCGCCGTTGCGGCGCGTAGAGCCGTAGACGATGCGATCTTCCTTGTTGGCCCAGCGGACGCCGCCGTTGCGCGACTTGCCGTCGGTCAAGAGGGTGAATTTGCCGCCGGCCAGGTCGTAGCGGTAGAGCTGGTAGCGTTCGTTGCCGCCGGCGCCTTTGCTGAACACGAAGAAATCCGCATGATGCAGGGGAAAGGAAGCGGCCGCGACGCTGTCGGCAAAATCCGTCAACTGCTTGGGTTGGCCGCCGGGAGCTTTGACGTGATGAATCTGGTTGGTATTGCCGGCCCGGGTGCTGACGAAGATTTCGCGCCTGGTCGGATGCCAGTCGGCCAGGAAGGCGGAGCGGAACTCGGTATAGCGGCCGACGCGCTGGGCCAGGGCGGCCGGGATTTTCGGTATGCCCTCGACCACGAGGTTTGGCCCCGGCACGATTTCGCCGGGCTGGGCTTGAGTAATTGAAGCGGCCAGGAAAATCAGGGCAAAGGCGCTGCGGTTCATAAGAGGCTCCGATAAGCAGGATGTGTTGTTCTCAACTCGAAAGTGCCGCGGACACAGCCGACGGATTCTCCGCCGCGACCTTCCACAAGGCACGGGCCGGACCTTCGGGCCGGCGCCGGCCTTGTTCCCAATTCTGCAGTGTGGAAAGGCTAACGCCGATCATACCGGCGAACTCCGCTTGCGATTTCCGCATGGATCGCTCTTCCGGTAAGCATAGAGAATGTAGAAGGTTTCGCTCGGCTTATCCCAGAAATATATTACCCCGCACTTGAAGACTCGGCCGCCCTTGCGTATTGCAGAAATCCCTTTCTTTCTCGCCTTGGC
>CAZFGM010000236.1:0-9701 GCA_964518515.1 uncultured Alcaligenaceae bacterium
CCGGGCTGGATGTGATTTGTGATGGGATTCTGCACCAGCAGCCGTTTATCTTTCCCGCAGAACGTCAGCACCGAAGTCAGGCCGCTTAGCCCGGTTTATTCCCACAGAGCACAGAGAAAACCAAAAAGAACAAGAAGATGACAAGAAACTCACCACACGTTCTTGACACTATTTTTATTCTCAACCCGATTCTGTAAATTTCTCTCTGCTTTCTCTGTGTCTCTGTGGTGAATGAATAATTTGGAAGGGTAATGTCATGGTCAATGTGTTGCGTAGCATCTTCCGCAAGGCCTTTCGCGTGCAACCCGAGGCGGTGGACGACGCCGCCATCCACAAGTATCTGGCCGGCGGACGCATTCCCTGGTCGCAGGGGTATTCCAGCTTCAAGACCCGGTTCCTCGCGAATGCCGTTAACGATGTCCGGCTACTTGACCTGTTCCGCACCGGCCGACCTTTACCCGCCGGCTATGGACAGGCCCTGGATGAACGGGTCGTGGAATTCCCGTGGGCCGTGTCCCAGCTTGGCGATTGCGGGTCGCAGCTTCTGGACGCCGGCTCCACCTTCAATCGGCCTTTCTTGCTGGAGCACTCGGAAATCAAAAAACGCCAGGTGGTGATCTTTACCCTGGCGCCGGAATCCTATCACCTGGCGCGGGCCAATGTCTCCTACCTCTATGGGGATTTACGCCATACCATTCTCCGCGATGGCTGTATGGATGGCGTGGTTTGCCTCAGCACGCTGGAACACGTCGGCATGGACAACACCCAGCTGTACACCACGGATGCAGATTTTCGCGAATGTAATTTGACCGATTATCGCCAGGCGGTCGCGGAATTGGGCCGCGTGCTGAAACCCGGCGGGCTGGCTCTGATCACCGTGCCGTTCGGCCAGCGCGAGAGCCACGGCTGGCTCCAGCAATTCGACCGCGCTGGCATCGAGGACATTGTGCACACGTTCCAGGGCCAGGTCGAGGATAGGCGCTTTTATCGCTATCTGCCTTCCGGCTGGGTTCTGGCTCCGGCGGAGGAATGCGCCGCTTGCGAATATTTCAATATTCACGTGCGCCGGCGGATCGACGCGGACCGTGCGGCCGCCGCCCGCGCCGTGGCTTGCCTGCGTCTGCGGCGGGCGTGACCATTAAACTTCGATTGACGGGTGGTTTGTAGCCGCAGGCTTTAGCCTGCGTTGAACCGCCCGCCACATCGCAGGCTGAAGCCTGCGGCTACGAGTCATCCGGTGTTCACCCCGCCAGACAACCATATTGTTTCTGATAGTATTGCAAATACTCGCCGCTGCGAATGCCGGCGACCCAGTCGGCGTTGGCGCAATACCAGCGAATGGTCTCCTGCAACCCTTGGGCAAACGGCACCCGCGGCTGCCAGCCCAGCTCGCCCTGGATCTTCCGGCAATCGAGGGCATAGCGGCGATCGTGCCCCGGGCGATCGGGGACATGCCGGAGCAGCGAGGCCGGCTTGCCCAGGGCGTCCAGCAAGGCGCGTGCGACTTGCAGATTGGTCCGTTCAGTTTGGCCGCCGATGTTGTACACTTCCCCTGCCCGCCCGTGCCGCGCCACCTGCTCAATGGCTTCGCAGTGATCCGTGACGTGAATCCAGTCGCGAACCTGCAAACCGTCCCCGTAAATCGGCACCGGTTCATCGCGCAGCAGATTCGCGATGAACAGAGGGATCATCTTTTCCGGGAACTGATAAGGTCCGTAGTTGTTCGAACAGCGCGTGATGATTGCCGGTACTCCATACGTGTGCACATAGCTGCGGACGAGCAAATCGGCCGCCGCCTTGCTGGCGGAATAGGGACTGTTCGGAGCCAGCGGCGTGTCCTCGGTGAAGAGCCCGGCCGGTCCCAGGCTGCCGTACACTTCATCGGTGGACACCTGGACAAAGCGGCTGACGCCAAACTCGCGGGCCGCATCGAGGAGGACCTGGGTGCCCACGATATTGGTGCGCACAAACGGGGCCGCATCGTGAATGCTGCGATCGACGTGGCTTTCGGCGGCAAAATGAACGATCGTATCCACGCCCGCGCCGACTTGCCGGCGCACGGCCTCGCGATTGGCCACGTCGTCCACGACCAGGCGATAGCGGGAATTGCCCGCCACATCGGCCAGGTTGGCCACATTGCCCGCGTAGGTGAGCTTATCCAAATTGATGACCTGGACCGTGGGATCGGTGGTCAGCAAGCGGCGCACGAAATGGCTGCCGATAAACCCACAACCGCCGGTAACCAAGACGATGTTCATGAATTGCCTCCGTCCGGCCGTTTCGCAAAGCCCAAACGTTCAAGCCACGCGCCGCAAAAAAGCGGAGGGCCAGTAGGTAATCCGCTGCTCCACCGCGCTTTCGTTAAAGGGGAATACGGGTTCTTCTAAAACAAAGCGGGAATTTTTTTCGAGAAACTCCAAAGCCGCTTGGCGGGGATTGTTCCACGACCAATCCGGCTGCGTGCCCGGCGCCCCGACCAGGTTCTCCATGATGCCGTCGGCGACCACAAGGTAAGAATCCACGGTAACCAAGGGGGAATAGGACTCCAGTTCCGCCAATACGTGGGCCTTGGTATGACAGGAATCCAGGAGCACCAATACTTTTTCCCCAGGATGAATCATTGAATGAAGGTGGCGAACCACCACGGGGTCCACCGAGCTGCCTTCCACCAAAGTGATATACGGCGCCAAAAAATGGGCCTCTAGGGCCTTGCGATTCGGCGGACGAATCTCCACGTCGATGCCGATGACCCGGCCATGGTCCAGGATTTTGCACAGGCTGGCATAATAGATTAACGACCCGCCATGGGCCACCCCGGTCTCCACAATGACGTCCGGGCGAAGTTGAAAGATGGTTTCTTGAATGCGAATCATGTCCTCGGGCAACTGGATCACCGGCCGGCCCATCCAGGTAAAGCTGTACGAGTATTTCTGCGTCCAGCCGACTTCCAGCCAGTAGCGGCTGAGGATTTGAAAACCTTCCGGCGAATACAGGTCCAACGCCTGGGACGTGGTTCCGTTTTGCAGGACAATTTTCTTTTCTCGAGTATTAATGGTCAGGTTCATATTATTGGTATCCATGTTTGTTTTCATAATCAAGCGGCACGGGAATGCCCCGACTCTGTAGGTTTTGCCGGCAAGGTACCGGATATCAAATCACGGGTCAAGGCAAGCAAGGACCGTTCATTCGAAACCAGCGCCCACGGGCAACCCGCTTCTTGGGCGGCCTGGACATCGCGCTCGTCGTCGCCGAAAAAGAACGTCCGCGAAAGATCCAGGTGAAAGTCGCGTTGTGCCTGAAAAAGCAAACCTGGCCGCGGTTTTCGGCAGGGGCAGCCCTCATCCCAGTTATGGGGACAACAGTAGATAGCGGTGATTTCCGCCCCCGCCGCCCTGGCTTCGGTTTTCATTCTTTGGTTTATCATATCCAAGGCCGGTGCGGTCACTTGTCCCCGGGCCAGGCCTGGTTGATTGGTGATGATGATCACTCGGTACCCGGCTTCCTTAAGGAGTCGGAGCGCTTCCCTGCTTCCAGGGAGCCACTCCCATTGGTCCGGGGAACAGACATAACTCGCCCGCGGCATGCGCTTATTGAGAACCCCGTCCCGATCGAGAAAAACGGTGGGCCGCCGCGCGAGAAATGTTTCTGCTACAGGAAGCCGTTCATGGGAGCCAATGCTGTAATAACGATGCTGCGTCAAAAAAGCCTTTAAGGCGCCTTTCTCCAGTAAATGTTGATAGGCAACCCGCTCGAAAGAAACATTTTCATCAGGCAGCGCCTCAATTACCGAGTGCTTGAGGAGAAGGTAGCCAATGTCCACTCCGGCCAAACCAGGAGTGTTCCGATCCTTATCATAAACCGTCACCAATCCGCGATCATCAACCCGAACATTGTCCCTGGTATAACGATCCTCGTTGCGATAAACCGTGATCTGGGCCTGGCAATTATTGCTGGTGAAATGCCGCCACAGGGAGGGAAAATTCATGGGCCAATAATTATCGCAGTACATCAGCAGGAAGACTGGATCAATCCGTGGGGCGGCCAATTTCAATCTCCGGCCCGTTTCGTCCGCGCTTGCCGAAACCGCATAATCAATGGAAATCCCCCAGCGGTTGCCGTTGCCGAAATGGTTTTGAATGACATGAGGCAAGTAACCGAGCAGCAAAAGAATCCTGCGCAAACCCTGGTCGCGGACCATCTCGATCAAATATTCCAAGAAAGGTTTGCCGTGAAATTCGATCATGGCCTTGGGCTTGTCGCTGGTCAGAGGCCAAAGGCGTGTTCCCCTGCCTCCCGCCAGGATGACGGCTTGCGTGGGCGGTTTTCCCACTTCATTACTAATGCTGGGCATGAAATGATCCCCGACCTTGAGGGCGTGTTCAGGCGGCCTTTCGCGCCAGCTCCATTAAATCGATCACAGGAATCGCCGGCTTCTTTTCCGCCAGCATCCGTTCAATTTCATCGCGATAATTAGGATTGGTGATCAGGGCCGCCGCGTTGGCCTGGCTCAGCAGATAGGCCGGACTGACGATGGGATGGCCGGTGCCGGGCAAGTAATGGCCTTGCTTGTGGGGGTTGACATCGACTACCCAGGGGATGAACCGCACCTCGGGGTCCACCAGGGCGGCAAAAATCGCTCCCTTGCCCCCCGCTCCCCACAGGGCCAGATTTTTCCCGCCGGCCAACTCCTCAATCAGGCGCCGCCACTTGTGCAGACGTTCTTGAAAAATCACCCCGAATTGGGCGGCCAGCTGCGGAACTTTTCCAGGATCGCGGCTCACCTGCCCTGGCCCGGTGTTGTCGGCTTCGAGCCACAAGTATTGGCCTCCGAAGACATGCCGCGCTTCCCGCACGGCGAACCCCGCCCGCTCAAAAGCGGTCCGCAGCGATTGGCTGGTGAAATAGGAACAGTGCTCGTAAGAAATATCCCAAACTACTTGGTTGGCAAGAATCCACTCGACACAGGGTGTCTCGAAAAAGAGTCGCGCCTTGGGTTTACTGGCCAGAGCGCGGCGAACGCTGGCCAGCAAACCAACGGGATCCGGCACGTGTTCAATGACATGCCGGCAAACGACGATGTCCGCCGGGATGTGGGCACAGGAGGCATCGTAATAACGCTTCTCAAAACGGAGGCGCCCTTCCAGGTCGCTGGGCTGTCCGGTATAAGCCGGGTCAAAACCGATGCCGGTATTTTCGGCGCCGGGATATTCCACCAGTTTTCGTAAGAACAACCCCTGACCGCAGCCGATCTCAACAACCTGTTGGCCGTGCACGTTGCGGTGATGCACCAGATAATCAAGGAGCTTATCCACATATTCCCGGAAAAAAGGCGACCAGGTCTGGGCATTTTCGTAATGCTTGCCGTAGGCCATCTTTTGCGGATCGAAGGCGCGGTTGAAAATAAACCCGCATTCTTCGCAACACAATAGGCGCATTTCGCCGCGGGCCAGTTCGCGAGCATTCCGGAGATTCGCCATTAACAGGTTCTGATGGATGGGGATGGCTGGACACTGCAGAAACAGGAAGGTTTTCCGAGAATCACAAAGGGGACAATTCATGAGGTTCCTCCCTCCTGCTTCCGCGCGCGGAGAAAAGGCGGAACCCTTTTTACCGCTTACGTTATCAACGCGGCCGGCAATCTAAGCCGCGGGGGTTTTCTTGTCAACAATACTTGAATTCAACCTCGGTCCCATTCTTCCCAAGTAGTTCAGCCTTTCCAGGCTGACCCATATCAACAAAAGTGGGCCTGAGTCAGCCTGGAAAAGCTGACCTACCAATTTGTATTAGGCAAGAAGGGTTAAAGGGTAAAAATAGACAACCCGCGAGAGTTGTTACTGTCCTTCCACGACCACAGTTGCTTTCTCTTGAAAAAAACCCTGAATCCTTTTATCTCCGTTACTTCTGAAACCAATTATTGTTGCGTGCGCGGCAATATTGTGGAGGCCCTCACATTTACAGGCGAAGTTGTTAACCCAGAATGTCGAGAACAAGACCGGGGAAGCTACCTTTTCCGACGCCAAAAAATTGTACCGAATGACGATGCTTCAGAAAGTAGGTGAGCCCATGTCGTCAACCGTGAATAAACCACGCCTTCCTCTGCTTGTTTCCGAAATCCCTTCCCATGGAAACGAGAAAAAGCCTTTCTTCTCTCTGCCCATTTCCGGCGCCGTACCGGAACTGTTTCCCTCGACAACGGAAACTAAACCGCGCTTGGCTCTGCGAGTCTGGCTGGCCGATCTGACGCACGAGCACGGCACCATCGGGGCGGATACTTTTCCCTTGGGCGCTGGGTGTGTGGCCACCTATGCGGAGACTCAGTTTGCCTTCGACCGGCCCATCCGGGTTTTTCGCTACCCCAGCGTATTGGCCCAGGAAATTGCTCGGCAAGGGTGTCCCGACGTCGCTGGTTTCAGCAACTATATGTGGAATTGCGCTCTGGGCCTGGCGTTCGCGCGGCGTCTCAAAGAGCTCCGAGCGGATATTCTGGTGGTCATGGGCGGGCCGAATTATCCATTGGAACCCGACGAGCAGGAACGCTTCCTCCGCGAACACCCCGAAATCGATTTTGTCATCATGCACGAAGGCGAAGTGGGTTTCGCCACCCTGCTAGGGGCGATTCGGGATTGCGGTCCGGATAAGGACCGGATTATCGATCGTGTCCCGTCGCTCCACGCCCTGCGCCGGGATGGCCGGGCTCACCTCCCGACTACGACATTCCCCCGCCTCCGCAACCTGGATGAAATACCATCCCCCTATCTGGCCGGCAAGTTCGACGATTTTTATGACGGCCGCTTGTGGCCCCTCATCCAGACCAAGCGGGGCTGCCCGTTCACGTGCAACTTCTGCACGGAGGGGGAATCGTATTACACGAAAATCAACCGCTTCTCGACGCCCCGCATTCGCGAGGAAATCGACTACATCGGCAAAAAAATGGCCGCGGTCCGCGTCCAGGGCGGCCGCAGCGATCTGTACATCGCCGATTCCAACTTCGCCATGTATCCCGAGGATGTGGAGACGGCCAAAGCCCTGGCGCGCAGTCAAAGCTTGTATCAGTGGCCCGATCATATCAATACGTCCACCGGCAAAAACCAGAAGCAGCGCGTCCTCGAAGTCTCGCGCCTGCTGTCCGGCAGCATGGGTCTGTCCGGCTCGGTGCAGACGCTCGATCCGGTCGTGCTGCAAAACATCAAGCGGCAGAATATCTCGGCCGAGGGTCTGATGTCGCTGGCCCTGGAAGCCAATCAGATCGGCGCCAATTCCTACTGCGAAATCATCCTCGGCCTTCCCGGCGAAACCAAGAAATCCCACTGGGAAACCATCCAGACCATCGTCACCGCCGGTTTCAACAAGGTCGTTCCGTACCAGTTCATGGTCCTGCCCGGCAGCTCGATCGGCTCGCAGGAGAACCAGCGGAAATACCACATGGACGTCCGCTCGCGCATCTTGCCGCGGGCCTTTGGCCTCTATGACCTCGGCCAACGGACGCCCGTGGCCGACATCGAGGACGTGTGCGTCGCCAGCAACACGCTGTCCTACGCCGACTATCTCGACTGCCGGCGCATGCACCTGGTCATCACGATTTTCTACAATGACGCCGTCTTCGAAACCGTCCGCAAGATTTTGAAAATAAAAGGCCTGTCGATCTTCCGCTGGCTGGAATTGCTCGATGAATGTCTTCCCACGACCCGCCTGGCGGGCCTTTTCAACGAATTCCGCCACCATACCGAAACCGAGTTGTGGAAAGATCGTGCCGAGTTGGAACGCTTCATCCAGGAGCCGGGGACGATGGACCGCTACATCCGCGGCGAGTTGGGATTCAATCTTCTCTATACGTTCAAGGCCAAGGCCCTCATTGGCCACCTCGAGGCCGTCCGGGAAGTGGTTCTGCGGGCCAACCAGCGCTTGTTGGAGGAGAACGGCCTGGCCCAATCCAGCCTGCAAACGTTCCTGGAAGAAACGACGCGCTGGGATGCTTGCCGGGTCACCCACATCGTTGACAAAATCGACAGGGAAGTAACCGGCACGTTTACCTTTGACATCGGCCGTTTCGCCGCGGACCCACAACCGGCGGCCGAGTTCTCCGCCTACCGCCTCCCCGCGCCGAACTTCTACCGGTACGAGTTGAATACGGAGCAAAAAGACGTGGTGCAACGCACCCTCAACACCTTCGGCGCCGATGCCTTGGGCATTGGCCGGCTGTTGTCGATTAGCCACACCAAGCGCTTATTCCGCCTGCCGAACCTGGCGGCTTGAGGCGGGCGGGGGAAACCGCCGGCGCGGAGGGAATTGTTTAGCGGGGAGCCGCAGGCGACCCCGTTGGGGGCGGTCGCCTTCGGCTCCCCGCTAAACGGTGTCACATACCAGCCCTACGCCGCCCTGGTTTGAATGGATGGATGGGAATTCGCCTCGATGATCCGCACTTCGGGAACCGGAAGAATAAAGTGCCCGCCTTTTTTCTGGTATTCCGACAACTGAGCCATGATCTCGTCGGCGAAGTTCCAGGCCAGCAGCAGCACATAGTCGGGCTGGTCCTCCAGGAGCCGAGCGGGAGAGACCACCGGGATGTGCGTTCCAGGAGTGAAACGTCCCTGCTTCAAGGGACTACGATCGGCGATGTACTCCACCTGATCGGGGCCGATGGCCAAGAAGCTGAGCAGGGTGTTGCCCTTGGCCGGCGCCCCGTAGCCGGCAACCCGTTTCCCTTGGGCGAGCAAGCCGTGAATGGTTGCCGTAAGCGTCTGCTTGATTTCCAGGGTCTTCTGGGCGAACCGTTGATAGGTCGCGAAACACCCAATGCCTTTGGCAGTCTCCTCGGCCAGGATAGGGGCCACGCTCGGTTGCACTTCACCCTCGCCACGTCGCTGCACGAATACGCGCAGCTGTCCATGATGCAGCGGCAAGCGTTCGGCGTTGGTTACCTCCAGTCCGTGCCGCTCGAACAGGGTCATCATGGGTCCGAGCGCCCAATAGGAAACGTGCTCGTGATAAATGGTGTCGAAGGCGCCTTGCTCCAGAAGATCGACAAGGTAGTGCATTTCCAAAACCATGACCCCGCCCGGAGCCAAAACGGTTTCGATCCCGGTTAGAAAATCGTTGAGCTGGGGGATATGGGGGAAGGTGTTGGTGGCGGTGACGGCGGCCACCTTGCCCCAGCGCTGCACGATCCGCTGGGCCGACTCGGCCGTGAAGAAGCCCACGTAGCGCTCAATTCCCGATTCCTTGGTCAAGGCCGCCAGGTTGGCCGCCGGGTCAACCCCCAGCACTTTCACCCCGTGTCTGCGGAAACCGCCTAGAAGAGTGCCGTCATTGCAACCGATGTCCATCACCAAATCTTGGGCGACCAGACGGTAGCGTTCAACCACCACATCGCTCAAGTCGTGCAGATGCGAACGTAGCGTATCGGAGGCCGAGGATACGTAGAGGTAATCGGTGAACATCAGAGCGGGGGGAACGATGTCGGTGAGCTGGACATGGCGGCAACCGTGGCAAAACCCCACCCGGAGCGGGAAGCTGGGCTCGGGCCGGCCGAGTTCCGCGGCGGTGAGGAACTTGTTGGCCAGAGAGGTGCGGCCGAGGTCGAGAAACGGCTCCACCTGGGCCCCCGCGCACAGGATGCATTTGGACATGGAAAATTCTCCAGTTTTCTTCTCTACTTCATTCAACAGCGCACCTTTGTAGGTCAGCCTTTCCAGGCTGACGCA
>CAZFGM010000237.1:0-9663 GCA_964518515.1 uncultured Alcaligenaceae bacterium
GTATCCTCTTTCTTGGCGACGGTGGTAGGAGAGAGCCCGTGGTAGGGCACGGGCGGGCGGTTCGCCGCGGGTGTTGTCCACGAGGTGGAAGCGGGCCAGGCGATAGACCAGCCCCTTTTTCGATCTCTGGGGGGATGGGAGAGGTTGGTGCAGACCAGAAGGGTTCGCCTGACTGCTATATAAATCCCACGGACCAGCCTTAATAGTTCTTGAGCTTTTCTATCGTGGCCCGCAAAACTTTTTCTACCTCCGGATGGGTTTCCCGATTCCTGATATCCTGGGCCGTTAAGCGGGTTTTCAATGGTTCCAGGGCCAATTTGGCTTCGGGGCCAATGTCGCCAAGGACTTGAAGGGCATGCAAGCGGCAGCCGGGTTTGGTGTTTTTCAGGTCTAGAGCCACGCGCAGAACCGCCGCCACGCCGTCTTTATTCTTGGCAATTTTTCCAAGGGTTTGACACACCTGGTCGTATAATTCTTTTTCTTTTTCCAGCAGGCTTGGATTTTTCAAATCCTCGACCAGAGGCGAAACCGCTTTGAAGGCGTCCTTGCCGATGGCCGCCAGGGTTTTCAAGGCCTGGAGGCCGTTTTGGCGTTCTTTGTCCTTATCCCGCTGGTAAGCAAACACCACCTTGGGAACCGCCTCCCGTGCCCCGGGTCCCAATTTCTCCAAGGTCTTCAAGGATTGAAACCGGACGAACTTGTCGGCGTCTTCCAGATTTAGGATAAGCAAAGGAGTAAATTGCTTGGCGATTTTTTCCGCTTCTTTCTTGTCCATTATCAACACACGCAAGATACGTGTTTTTTCCAGGTTGTCGGCAGCTTTGAGGAGCTTCTGCAAAGCGGGCGCGGCCGTCAGGGCGGCCGGTCCCATCCCTTCCAAGACTTCCAGGGCCAGGGCCCGCAAGGTGCGTTCCGGGCCGTGCAGGATTTTTTGCAACGCGGGCAGAGTTTTTTCCGCCTCCGGCCCCATGGCAGCCAAGACCTTGAGAGCGAATTCCTGAAATTCCCGGTCCCTTTCGCCCAGGATTGCCCCCAGGGCGTCCACGGCGGCGGGGGAACCCTTGGGGCCGATTTTGGCGATGGATTTCACCGCTTGCAACTTGACTTCCCGTTGCGGATCTTTCATGGCCAGCAGCAAATCGGCAATGGCCGGGTAAGCCTCCTTTGCCATTTCGCCCAGGGCATGGGCCGCCATGCGCCGCACCGGAGAAGATTCATCCTTGAGGAGGGATTGCCGCAGACCCGCAAGAACAATCTTGGAGTCGGGACCGACCTCGGCCAGAATTTCGGCGGCGCGGAGGCGATAATCTTCGCGGGGATGTTTCAGGAATTCCGCGACCTTGAACAAATCGGACTCCAATACTTTGTCGGGCTTTTTTCCTGCCGGCCCGGTCCCCTCCACCCAGGCAAATTTCTGCGATTGCAGGAAGTCCCGGACTTCACTCACGTCAATGGCGATATCCAACGCCTTGGCCCGAACGATACTGCCCTGGGTCACGGCCACCAATTCCCCTTGGTCATTGACTACCGGCCCGCCGCTATCCCCCGGGTTGGTGGAGGATTGGATTTCCAAGATTTTCGCCGCAAAAGGAAGCCTGTCTCTGCCGATGGCGCTTTCCCATCTATCGAAAATAGGAGGCGCCCGAACGCTGCCCTCGGTATGCACGAAAACCGACCGGCTGACTCCGGGATTTCCCAGGGAGTGCACTTTCTGGCCCGCCGACGCACTGGACTTTGCCAGCGGCAAAGCCTGGACTCCGGGTGGCAATTCGTGAAGCCGGAGCAAGGCCAGGTCGCGTTGCTGATTCACGGCAAGGACCTGAGCTTTGCGTTTTCCCCGATCCGGTTTTTTCAGGTAATAATTGGGGTCGTGGATGTTCTTTCCCTCCTTGTCCTGCTCCGGAAAGAAAACCTCAGCTTCCCTGGCGAACTGCACACCTTGCGCGTTTTTGCCGACATAAACGACATGAAAATTGGTGATCACCAGCTTTTCTTGGGCGTTAACCAGGAATCCACTGCCTTCGACAAGGGACTTGGACTGTGGAAGGGCAACAAGTATCCAGGCGGTGGATTTCAAGGTGTGGGCGACAATTTCCGCGCCGTCCAACTTCGGCTGGGTCTTTTTCAGGTAAAAGTCGGGGCCTTCTTCCTTTTCCGCGGGAATTTTCTTTTTCGGTTGCGGAGGATTGTCACCGGGATCCTCCTTTTTGGGGAGCAGGTCCTTTTTTTCCGGCGGGAATTTCTTGGGAGTATCTTTGGGGTTCGCTTAGTTCTGGGCCAGCGGATCGGCAGTCTCGTTAGCCCACGGCTGGAGAATGAAAAGGATGACGACCAGCACAATGGCGAGGACCGCGAAACTTGCGGCCAGCACATGCCAGGGTTGGAGGGAAGCTTTCTCCTTTTGGGACCGGTTTTTCTTTCCGGTTTTTTTGGCCTGGGGTTCATCTTCTTCCACCAAACGTCTATGCCGGGACGGGGGAGGTTCCCCCTGCCGGCTGCTTGTTTTTCTCCCTTTGCTTTTGCCGGGGCCCCCGACTTTCAACGGAATGACCGTGTCGCAGGCCGGGCAGGTAACGGTTTCCCGGCTGGAGCCTTCCGGAATTCGCACAAGCGTGCCACAATCTGGGCAGGTGAGGTTTTTTGCCATCGAGAACATCCTCGGTTCGCTATACGTTATATTTATCAATTTTGTTTGCGACAACTTTTTGTCGCAAAAACGGCCCGAAGGGCCTATTTCTCCGCCTGCAAATACCCTGGCAACCACCGTGCCCCCTGGGGCGGCACGCGGTCGGCGGGCGCGTCGCCGCGGGCCAGCTCGAAAGCGATACCCAGCGGAGCCTTGCCGGGGCGGGCGTTGCGCGTGTAGGGGCCGTGGCCCCAGTGGTCGCCGGCCGCCACCACGTCGAAGCGGTCCAGGACTTTCTTTTGCGAATCGTAATGGAGATACCCCAGCAAGCGCACGTCGAAGCCGCGCTCGGCCTTGGCGGGATCGCCGGCCGTGGCCAGGAGAAAGGAACCTTTCAGCTTGAGCTGGATTCCGCGGGCGGTGATCTCTTCCACGCGCAACTTTAGATCGTGCTTGCGGACGTCCTCGCGTTTCCAGGCCGGCGGTTCGCCGCGGGTGTTGTCCACGAGGTGGAAGCGGGCCAGGCGATAGACCAGCCGTTCGGGCAGGGGCTTGGCGTCGCCTTTCCTGGCGCCGGCCCCGATCAGGCTTTTCCATTCCTCGGCGGTCAGCCAGAGATGATCGCGTGCGGCCTTGTCGCCGCCGGGGATTTTGCAAGTGCCGGGGCAGAAGTCGCCGCCGTCGGCGCGGTCGAGGATGCGGGTGAAGACATTGACGATCAGTCCGCCCTTGGGCGGCTCGCGCTGGTAAGCGGGATCGATCTTGGCCGGATCGTCGATCGTGACAGCGCCGGGTTGCCGCTGGCCGGCGGGCAGTTTCTTGAATTCGCTGAGGCCCTGGCGCAGGACCGAGCCCATGACGTCGGGGTCCTGGTGGTTGCGGTAGACCAGCAGCTTGCCGCCGGCGGAGAAGATGTAGATGCCTTGGCGGGTCGAGCCGCCCTGGCCCTTGCGCGGCCCCTGGTTGGCGACATTTCGGAAGAACTGGCCCTCGTCATCCTGGCGGCGGCGCTGGTACCAGTCGTCGCCGGCCACCGCCACGAACTCATCCCGCGCCAGCTTGATGAGCGCGGGGTCGGCAAAGGCGAGCGCCCGGCCCGCCACGCCGTTATTTCAGGTACAGCCCAGGGGATGCCCGTCCATTTCCCAGAGCAGGATGGGCTTGCCCTGGGCCGCCGCCTTCTTGCGGGCCTCCCACAAACTCGACAGCCACGGAATCTGGTTCCACTTATCGTCGTCGGCGCCTGGCTTGATCAGAGCGTGCAGCTTGTCGAATTTTTCCGGTGGTATTGGCTCGGCGGCGAAGCTGGTCAAGCCGGCAAAGAAAACGCCAAGGCAGGCAAGTCGCATGTATCGTCTCCCGAAGCAAAAGAGGATTTCGAGGAAGGTAATCTTTATGGTAACCGGCGTCCTTGGAGGCAGGCAAGGATTTTCAGTCGAACGATTTTTTCGCGCTTCAAGAATGGGCGTCTCCAGTCAGTCAATAAATTGGTAAAATGATCTCGGCAAGGGCGCAAGAGCCGTTTCGTGAATGAGGAGTCACCCATGGCCCCTGAGATATATTCATTCCTGGAGTGGGTGTCTCCGTTGCTCATCCTCTGGTCTTTCGGCATTACCCTCCTACACAGCGTTCGCATTGTAGGCCGCCTCGGGCGGGGTATGCCCAAGGCGCCGGATAACGCCCTGCTGACGGAATTGGCAGGCCTGCCGCTTACCGTCTTGCAGACGGTCGCCTTCGTCATGGCTGCCCTGCACGCGGACTGGCTGTCGATGCTTCTTTTCCTGTGGTGGGGACCCGGTTTCGTTCTGGTGGTGGCCCTTCTGTTTGGCGCCCGATTACAGCAGCGACGCATTGACTGGCACCCGTTCCGCTACTGGATCTCTTACCTGTGCAAGCTCTCGTACCTGGCCTACATGGTCACCTTCTTCCTGAAGGGGATGACGGGAATGATGTTTGCCTTCAGCGTCTGGATCATCAACGACCAATACGAGAAGGCCTTCCTGTCGCTCGACGCCGATCGCACGCGGCGGACCTTCCACGACCTGTGGCTCTTCCGCGTGCTCTACCCGGCCGGGTTGCTCATCCCGCTCTTCTTCGTCGAAACGCCGCTGCGGCTGTTTAGTATCGGCTACGGCCTCGCCTTGCTGGGGCTGTGGGTTGCCGGACTCGTTTACGTGGCGCGTCACGGCGAGTTCTTCCGCCTGCCGGAAGATCCAAGCCTCCTACGGAACATGGTCTACTTCCCGAATCTGCGCGTCCTGGCCGCCGGCCGTGAGAACCGTGAAAAAGAACCCGACGCAGACCGAGCGCCCTCGGCAGTAAAGGTACAGGGCTGACCGTGGATAGAAAGTCCTCATTCAACGGGCCCGCAAGTTTGACCTTTACCCCTTATTGCTGACTCCTGACCCCTTGCAGGCGGGTTCCTTTTGGATTAGGCTCGCAACCAATCGCACAACCGAGGCAAGGATCATTTCGATGCCTGCTGCCATTTCCGCCTGGGTGGAAGAAGCGGCCCGTTTGCCCGTGGCGTTTGCCCAGGTGCGCGAAGATCCCTGGCTTGACCTTGCCGTCGTGGACCGGGCGGGTCAGGCCGTGCGGATTCTCATGGTGGCTTCAGGCGGCTGCACGGCGGCGGCCCTGGCGACCAGCGCCTACGTCGCCCAACTGCACCTGGTCGATCCGAACCCGGCTCAACTCGCCCTGACCCGGCTCAAGCTGCGCCTGCTGCAGAATGCGAGTTCCGCCGAACGCCTGGCGCTGTTGGGGCACGCGAACATGGCCCCGTCCCAAAGGGAGCAAAGTCTGACTCCGCAACTGCAGGCTCTCGGGTACAGACCGGAGGTTTTGGGGCCGGCCGATTTCGTCAACCGGCTGGGACCGGATTATACGGGACGATACGAGCGCGTCTTCTGGCACTTTCGGCTGGCCCTCGAACCCCAGGCCGAGGAACTGGAACAGGTGCTCCGCCTGCGCGACCCGGCCGAACAAGCCCGCCGCGTGGACCCTGCGACACCTTTGGGGAAAACCCTGGATCAGGCGTTTGCGGAAGTGATGTCTCTGCCGAACTTGGTCCGGCTGTTCGGCGCGGAGGCGACGCGCAATCCGGTGGAATCCTTCGCCCGGCACTTCGCCCGCCGCACCCGCCACGTACTGGCCACCCTTCCTGCCGCGGACAATCCCTTTCTCTGGCAGATGCTCAAGGGCTGCTATCCGCCCGGCGTGCCATCCCCCTGGCTGGTGGCGCCGGTCCCGAAACGGTTGCCGGCCATTTCCTGGGCGAACCAGTTCATGGTGGAGGCTTTGGCCTCGGCCCCAGGGACCTTCGACTTCGTACATTTGTCGAACATCCTGGACTGGCTGCGCCCGGAAAAAGCGGCCGAAACGCTGGCCCTGGCAGCCCGAGTTCTGCCTTCAGGAGGCTGGGTCTTGAATCGCCAGCTCAATTCGGTGTTGAATATTCCCGAGCTGGGTCCGATGTTTCACTGGGACACTTCCCTGGCAAACGATTGGCACAGGCGCGACCGTAGCTTTTTCTACCGCGCCCTGCACGTGGGGAGAAAACGATGATTATGCATCAGCTACGGGAGGCGCCGGACCCGGAGCTGAGCGCGGCCCTGGAGGCGTTTGAAAAGCAGTTCCGCTATCCGCTGGGTCCGGGCCGGTTCTTTCGCATTGACCATGGCGCGGATTATCCGCGGTTCTTCCGGGCCATGGGGACGGCCTGTTGTTTTGTCGCCGCCCGCGACGGGCGCGTCGTCGGCGCCCTGGGGGCGGCTTTGCGGAGCCTGCTCCTGCCCGACGGCGGAACGGTGACCGCCCTGTACCTGGGCGATCTGAAAGTCGCGCCCGCGGCGCGGGGCGGCCCGGTTCTGGTCCGTCTCCTTCAGGCCGCGCGAGCCTGGACCGGGGATCAGACGGCGGCGGCTTTCAGCGTGGTCATGGATGGCACCACCGTGACTCCGGAGCGCTACACCGGCCGACTGGGCATTCCGGCCTTTGGCGTCGTGGGGAAGATTGCCGTCTTTCGGTTCGCCACGACCGGGGAAAAGCCTTCGGGCGAGGATTTGTTTCGTGCCGGCGACGAAGCCGGCGGCGAATGTTTTCGGCGATTGAGCCGGGGCCGGTATTCCAGTCCCGGTGGAATCCCGGAGGAGCGCTCGGAAATTCCCCCGGCCTGGCTGGTCCACCCGGCGGGCCTGGCGTGTGGCAGACTTGAAGATACGCGCCGCGCCAAGCGGCTCATCACCCAGGAAGGCGACGAAATGGCCAGCGCACACCTGGCGTGTTTTGCCTTCGAGAATCCGCGCAGCGGCGCGGACCTGATCCGCCAGGCCCTGGCGCGGGCGCGAAACCACGGCTTGCCCGCCCTGTTCGTGGCCGTGCCGGTCGCCGAGGCGGATTCCTTGGCCGCGAACTTGAAAGACATCGACACCGTGGTCGCGCCGGCCACCATTTACGGGGCCGAGCTAACCACCGGTTCCTGGAACATCAACAGCTCGGAGATTTGATCCAGGTAGCAGGCACACTCCGTGTGCCGTGGCCAGTGACGGCACACGGTGTGTGCCTACTACGGCTAACATCAACAGCTCGGAGATTTGCTCATGACACCCATGACAGCCAGTCGCGCTCCCCAGGTTACCGCCTGTGCCGATCGCATCCTGAAAAAGAGCGGCATCGTGCACAACCCGTATTTCACCGCCTTGCGGGACGGCGCCATGAAACTGGACGTGTTCCGCAAGACGCAGGAACAATTCTTCTATGCGGTGACTTTCTTCCCGCGGCCCATGGCCGGCCTGGTCGCCCGCATTTCCGACCCGAAGCTCCGCCTCGACATCCTGCACAACCTGGTTGAGGAGCACGGCGAATTCCACGAGGAATTGTTCCATCACACGACGTTCCAGCAGTTTCTGCGCAGTATCGGCGCCCAGCCGGAAAAGCTGTCCGACCTGGCCCTGTGGCCGCCCTTGCGGGCTTTTAACAGCGTCCTGACCGCCGCCTGCGTGCTGGATGAGCTGGAAGTCGGCGTCGGCTGCATGGGCATTATCGAGTTCGCCTTTGCCGATATCTCCGCCTTGATCGGTCGCGCCGTGGTCCAGCACGGGTGGGTCAAGGAGGAAGAGTTAGTGCATTACAAGCTCCACGCCGAAATCGACCAGCGACACGCCGAAGAGTTCTTCGCCGTGATCGAGCCGGGTTGGGAGGATGCCCGGAAACGCTATTACATCGAGCAAGGCCTGGAGCTTGGGATCTATATTTTTGATCGGCTTTATCGGGATTTGCTCACCTGGGCCCAGTGAGTACCGAAAGATAAAGCGGCCGTAATGAAAACAATTACCTCCTGGCTTTTGACGAGGTTTGCTCATGCCCGTCATTCTTCTTGGCACCCTCGACGGCGCGGAGAAGTTTTTGGTTTCAAGCTGCTTGAGTGTAGTCGTCACGCTCCGCGTGAGGATTCTCGTCACGCGGAGCGTGACGACTACACTGCGGCTCAGCCGCGTTAGGAGTCAGGAAACAGGTGTCAAGAGGCAGGCTGCTTGCGTTTAGCGTTCGCGAAAACCAGTTATGGCTCACGAAACTATATAGCACGGGAGCGTGCCTCATTGCTCACTACGGTTTGAATGGAGAACCGAAATCATTGCTCCCTACGGTTTCGCCTTGCGGATTATCTTTACCTTCGGCAACGCCTTTTGAAGCTGCTTTACTCCCTCGTCGGTGACTTTGGGGCAAGAGAGGTATAACTTCTGCAGGTTGGTCAGGCCTTTCAAGTGCACCAAGCCCTTGTCAGTAACCTTGGTGCCGTCGAGGTTCAGCTCCCGGAGGCTGCGCGACCCCTGAAGGTACACAAGCCCGGCATCCGTGACCGGGGTCGACCTGAGGTTCAGCGCTTGGATTTTGAGCAAGCCTTGAACGTGCACCAGCCCGGCATCGTCTAGGGGAGTACAGGCCAGGGAGAGGGTACGGAGGTCGCGGGATCTTTGCAGGTGCACCAGGCCCGATCCGGTGAGGCGGGTGTTGTCCAAGCTCAGGGTTCGGAGTTTGGTCAACCCGTTTAAATGCAGCAAGTCGGCGTCGGTGACTTTCGTGGAGCCAAGGTCAACTTTGATCACCGGCTTGTCCGGACTCTTGATATCGACCTCGACCTTGCCACGCAGTTTCTCGATCTCGGCGATAGCCTTTTTCTGTTGTACAGCGCCGTCTTGGACCCAGGCCAACAGCCCGGCGACCGGAAGTAGACAAGCGCTCATAGCTACCAGGGCTTGCTTTCGCATGGTTCTCTCCCTTCGATTGACGGGTGGTTTGTAGCCGCAGGCTTTAGCCTGCGTTGAACCGCCCGCCACATCGCAGGCTGAAGCCTGCGGCTACGAGTCATCCCACGTTTTCGGACCCGACATTCGAAGATTAACGGAATACTAGCATCCTTGTCTCGCCCAAAAAACGCAAGCTCTTTATTTAAACCCGAGTTTTGGGTTGGGTTGGTTTGAGATTGGCTCTACCCAAAAACCTGACACAGCCGCCAGTGATCTTCCACGGTCAAGGTTTCGGCGCGTAATTGGCCGTCGATGCCCAGCTCGGCCAGGCGGCGATCGACGGCGTTTTTGTCGCGCCGGCCGCTCGGGCAGGCGGCCAGGGCGCCGCGCAGGTTTTTGCGGCGATGGGCGTACAGATCGCGCAGGAAGTGGCGCAGGCGGGCGGCCGCGGGAGCGCGGGCGCGGCGGTCGGCATTGGGCTCCAGGAGCACCATCGCCGAGGCCACCTTCGGCCGCGGCCAGAATACGGCCGGCGGCAGACGGCGAATCAGCCGCACGTCGGCCAGGCTTTGCACCAGCACCGCCAGGGCGCCGTAAATTTTCCGCCCCGGCCGGGCCAGCAGCCGCTCGGCGATCTCCCACTGCACCGTCACCACCAGGCGCTCGAAGGACCAGTCCAGAAGGAGGAAATTGGTGATGACCGGCGTGGCCACGGCAAAGGGCAGGTTGGCCACCAGTTTCACCGTCCGGAAATCCTTGCGGAAATTCTCCAGTTGGGTCAGTACCTCG
>CAZFGM010000238.1:0-9646 GCA_964518515.1 uncultured Alcaligenaceae bacterium
AGGACCAGGCTTATGCGGATATCCGCATAAGACGGGTTCGAGGTGGCAGTATTTGTGGGGCAGGATTCCGATCCTGCCGGGGTTGGCAGGATTGGAATCCTGCCCCACAGCCGAATTACCCTCGGGAATAAAAAATAGGTGAACGGTGACCAATTTTCAATTTGCAATCCGGCCGACCGGCATTGACAATTGCCAATTTGACGAGTTCAGACACGAACAAGCGGGGTGCCCGCATTTCCGGAAAGGTTGCCGCCGTGCGCAAAACCATTCTCTTCCTGTTGCTGGTCCTGCCGCTTCGCCCAGGCCGCGGCGATGAGGGCATGTGGCTTCTCAATCAGCCGCCGCGCGAGCTGCTTAAAACCAAGTACACCTTCAATCTCGACGACGCCTGGCTCGAACGGACCATGAAAGCCTCGGTGCGCTTCAACAACGGCGGGTCGGGCGGCTTTGTCTCGCCGGCCGGCCTGGTCGTCACCAATCACCACATCGCCGCGGATTCTTTGCAAAAGCTCAGCACCTCCGGCCGCGACCTGCACAAGAACGGCTTTTTCGCGCGCACCCTGGACGAGGAATGGAAATGCCCCGACCTGGAGCTCAACGTCCTGCAAGCCATCGAAGACGTGACCGAGAAGGTCCAGAGCGCGGTCACGCCGGCCATGACGCCGGCCGAGGCCCGGCAGGCCCGCGCGGCCGTCTGGGCCAAGATCGAGAAAGATTCCCTGGCCAAAACCGGCCTGCGCAGCGACGTCGTCAATCTTTACCAGGGCGGCAAATATCACCTGTACCGCTACAAGAAGTTCACCGACGTCCGCCTGGTCATGGCCCCCGAGCACGACATCGCGGCCTTCGGCGGCGATACCGACAACTTCGAATATCCGCGCTTTTGCCTGGACGTGAGCTTCTTCCGCGTCTACGAAAACGACAAACCCGCCAAGACCCCGCACTACTTCAAGTGGAGCGCGATCGGACCGAAAGACGGCGACCTGGTTTTCGTCTCGGGCCATCCGGGCACCACCAACCGCCTGGAAACGCTGGCGAAGCTGACCCATCGCCGGGACGTCACGTTGCCGTATCTGCTCACGTGGCTGCGCTACAAGGAAGCCTTGCTCTTGCAATTTTCCGAGCGCGGCCCGGAGCAGGCGCGCATGGCCGCCCAGGATTTGTATCCCGTGGCCAACGCCCGCAAGGCCCTCACCGGCCAGTATCACGGCCTGCTCGACCCGGCCATCCTCGCCAAGAAAGAAGCCGCCGAGAAAATCCTCCGCGACCCGTTCGAGGCGGATGCCGGGAAAGCCAAGATCTCTCCCTGGAAAAAAATCGCCGAGGTCCAGGACAAGCTCACGCCAATTGCGCGGTCGTATTATCTTCTGGAGCGCGGCGATGCTTTTGACAGCCGCCTGTTCAAGATCGCCCGCCACCTGGTGCGTCTGGCAGGCCAACCCAAGGATGACGCCAGGCGGTTGCCGGAGTATCGCGCCGCCGCCATGGAGTCGCTAAAGTTCCAGCTCTTTTCCCCCGCCCCCATTCACGCGGAGCTCGAGCGCGTCAAGCTTACCGCCTCGCTGGCGTTTCTCGCCGAGAACCTGGGCGCCGGCCATCCGGTGGTTACGAAGGTTTTCGCGGGCAAGGCGCCGGCGGCGCGGTCGGCCGAGCTGGTCGCCGGCACCCGGCTGCGCGACCCGGCCGAGCGCAAACGTCTGTTCCAAGGGGGAATGGACGCCATCAAGAAATCCGACGACGCCATGATCGGGCTCGCCCACCTCATCGATGCGGAGGCCCGCCAGGTGCGCCGGCCGTGGAGCGACCTTGGGGAAATCGAGAGCCAGGCCGGCGCCGGCATCGCCCGGCTGCGCTTCGCGAAATTCGGCACCACGGTGCCGCCCGACGCGACCTTTACCCTGCGCCTGGCGTTCGGCGTCGTGAAGGGCTATCAGGTCGATGGCCAGGAGCTACCCTTCCACACCAATTTGGCGGGCGCCTTCGAGCGGGCCAAGCTGCAAAGCTACAAACCGCCTTTCGACTTGCCCAAGCGTTGGCTGGATAACAAGGGAAAGGTCGATCCCGGCACGCCCTTCAACTTCGTGTCCACGGCCGACACCGTTGGCGGCAACTCGGGCAGCCCGGTCCTCAATCGCGCCGGCGAGCTGGTCGGTATCAACTTCGATCGCAATCGCCATGGCCTGGTCCGCAACTTCGTTTACACCGACGAGCAAGCCCGGCACATCTCGGTGCATTCGCGTGCGGTGCTGGAAGCGCTGCGCGGCATCTACCAGGCCGGGCCGTTCGTGCGCGAGCTTGGATCTCCCGAATAGTAGCAACATCGTAAGATGAGGTGAAGGAGGAAAGATCATGGCGGCTGTCAAAATCCCTTTGACCCAACGATTAATCCTCTACGATGTGTCTTGGCAGACCTATGGGAAATTACTGCGCGCTTTCCAGGACCGCCGACTCCGGCTGACCTACGATCGTGGAGTTTTGGAAATCATGACGCTATCCTTTGAGCACGAAGGCAGTGGGAGTTTCTTGGGCCGTCTTGCTATTACGCTAACCGAGGAACTCGGTTTACCGATAAAACAAGGCGGCTCCACGACTTTCCGCCGCCGGAGCCTCGTTAGGGGCTTCACGCGCATCCGCCGCACAGACTACAAAGGATTTCTGTTGACTTGCACCCCCTCGGGCGCTACCCTTTTGACTTGTCAAGTTACCTTTTTTTTCACCACTACGGAGGTAGCACCATGAAGAGAGTATTTGCCTTTCTGGTCGGAACGGCTCTGCTGCTGGGTACGTCCGTCCGCGCCCAGCCCCCCGCTCCCAAGCCCGGCGCGGAACATGAAAAACTCAAGGCCTACGAAGGAAAGTGGAAGGCCAAGGTAAAATTTGGCGATAAAGAGTCCACCGGCGTCATGTCCCTGAAAATGGACCTCGGCGGCTTGTGGCTGATCAGCCATTACAAGGATGATTCGGGCTTCTTTTCCGGCCGCGGCCTGGATTCCTACGATCCCGTCACCAAGAAATATATCAGCGTCTGGGTCGATTCCATGTCCACCCTGCCCATGACCTTGACCGGAGGATTCGATAAGGCCGGCAAAAAAATGATCATGACCGGTGAAACCCGTGGCATGGACGGCAAGAAGGTGAAAATGAAGACCGCCAGCGAAATGACCGACCGGGATCATCTGGTCTATTCCATGTACACCGTGGGCGCCGACGCGAAAGAAAGTCTGCTCATGACCATCCATTATGAGCGCATTAAGAAGTAGGCCATCTCCATAGTGCGATGCAGTGCCCGCCCCGACCGGCTCAGCGCTCGGTGCGGATCGCCGGTTGCTCAAGGCAGATGGCGCGGATCGGGATTGAACTTGTCGGTGTGGAATTGCAGCCGTCAGCGGTCGGACCGGCGGTCATCGTCGGCCAGTTGATAGCCGTTCCAGCGGTAGGGCAGGACCAGGATGCCAGCATCTCCAGCAGCGCTCACCGACGCCCTGGCCCAGGAGTCGGGCGCCCGAAGTATTGGGGTGCAAGGCATCACCGAAACCCTGCAACGGTGCCGCACGCGCCCGCCTGGAGGAAATGTTATTGCAGCTTTTTGAATCGTCCAAGAACTTCACCGGCGGCGCCGGCCGCCACGACGACGCCTCCGTGGTCCTCTTGGAACGGCAGTCCGGCTGACCATGTAATAATTACTCTCTGGATATACGCTGAACAAAAAAAGGCGATGGAACTTCCATCGCCTTGACTGCAGTTTCCGCATCGGCCAACCAAGCTCATGGCGGCGAGGTCGGCAGGATTTCCTCGTATTCGGAGGTATCCTCGTTGTCCCCCATGCGTGCCGGGATAAGGACCAGGTCGTCGTTCATTTCATCGCGGGCGAAGATTTTGCGGAACTTGGTGATGAACAGACCCTGGGCCAGGTGGCCGGCGAGTTGTTGTAGAGCGCGGACGTCGTCGGCCGGGGCCTCGCGCACCAGGTAGCCGAACGGCCGTTCCTGGCGGGCGCGTTCCAGGCGGGCGCGGATGACCTTGTAAATGGCCTGGGCCTTCTGGGCGTCTTTCAGATCGGCACGGGAAAAGCCCTCATCAACGTCCGGCGCGCGCTCGCTGTAAGGGGCTTCGCCGCGCAGCATTTTGACGTCGTCAGCCGTCAGTTTGCGGGCCCATTCCATGGTGGTGGCGATGTGCCGCTGCTTGTCCGGCTGCGGCCGCTGGCCGGATTGCCAGGTAAAGCCCAGCGCCTGGTTGCGCTTGAGAAGCTGCGGAATCTGACCCTCAATGGCCTTGAGCCAGTCGCCGCCCTTGCCGGGCAACCCGCCCGGGGTGCAGCCCGACGCCGCTTGCAGCATCGGCACCCACGTCCGCTGATAGCTCAGATCGCCTTCCAGATCGACCTTGTGCGGCGCCTGCACGTAGAACAGGGCCTCGGTCCGCTCCTTGACGGAAATCTGCGTGATCTTGAGCGGGTAGACGGGCCGGTCGCTGGCGAAGCGGAAGCGGGTCGGCGTGACTTCGCCCGAGAAGGTGCCGTCCTTGTTCTTCTTCATCTGCATGGTGTCGATCTTCATGACGGTGAACAGCCACTTCTTCTGCACGTAGAAGTTGAGCGTGGCCTCGTCGCCGGCATAGCTGTACTTGTTGTCTTTCAACCATTGGTAGAGGTCGTCGGCCCGTTCGGCGCTGATGATTTTGTAATCGAGCGACCCGACGATGCCGGTTTCCAGGACCACGACGGTGGATTTCTTCTTTTCCGGGGCCTGGTGGTTTTTCAGGTTATTCAGGGCCTTCCGCCCCAGGTTCGCCCCATAGAATACGCGTTCCACCGGCAGTAGTTGCGAGTGCGGGAATTGGCGATTCTTGAGGATGGTGTAAATCGCCAGGTGCTTGAAGAAGTCGCGCGGCATCTCGTGCAGCTTGGGTTGGGCCGGCGTCGGGATGACCATGCCGAAATCCAGGGCGTTGCCCTCGAACTTGGGCTGCACGGTGAAGGTTTCCATCTTGGCGGCCGGGTCCCAGCTGAGGAAGACCTTCTGGGCCGGCTGCAAAATGTCGCTGTTCTTGGCGGAGAAATAGCAGCAGGCCGCATGAGCGGGGGAAGCGGACAACCCCAGGGCCAGGGCCGCCGACGCCAGCAGAAGCCTGGTTTTACCATTAGTTGCCATGAGTGATCCTTTCAGAAAACTTTTTCTGTTATTTATATTTAAGACGCTATTCGGGTTAAATTGGATTTGCTGGGGCAATTATTATTTACACAATGGGCCTTGAGGTGCATTGGAGCCCGAAGCGCCAGCAAGGACTAGCCGAAATCCCCTTGCTTGCGCTTCGGGCTCAAAATTTCAAACTTTACTGCCGAGTTATATTATTGGGTAGTCAAGCTGGCCGCAAGTGCTTCGCTGACTTCGCTGACTTCTTTATTCCCTCTGGACCATCTTCGCCAGCAGCCAATCGCTCCACGCCGCCGGCAGAAAGCGCAATAGGCGCAAGCGCCAGGCCAGCGATCGCGGAAAGGCGAAAAACGGCAAGCGGCGGCGCAGGGCGTCGAGGATGCGGCGGGCGGCGCGGCCGGCGTCCATCAGGCCGGGCATCGGTTCCTTAATCTGGGCGGTCATCGGCGTGCGAATCCAGCCCGGGCAGATCGTGGTGACGGCGATGCCATAGGGTTTCACTTCCATGCGCAGGCCGTCGAGCAGGGCATTGACGCCGGATTTGCTGGCGCAGTAGGCCAGCATGCGCGGCAAGCCGCGAAAAGAGGCCAGGCTGGAGATGGCGGCGATGTGGCCGCGCCGCCGCTCGAGCATGCCGGGCAAGACCGCGGCGATGCTGTTGGCCACGCCGATCAGGTTGACCTGGATTACCGCCGCCACGTCCTCGGCCCGCAGGTTCAGGGCCGAGGTCTCGTGGCCGACGCCGGCGTTGGCGATTAATAAATCGATGGGACCGAGTTTCTGTTCGAGAGCCGCCGTCTGGTCGCGCAGGCCGGCACAGTCGGTGACGTCGGCCACCGCCCAGGCGATACGCTGATTGCGTTTGGCGATCTCCGCTTCCAGAGAAACCAGGCCATCGGCCAGGCGATCCACGGCAGCGATGGCGGTTCCTTCGTCCGCAAGCTGGAGGACCAATTCCCGGCCCAATCCACTGCCGGCCCCGGTAATCAGGGCGACTTGTGCCAAGGGAGAAAGCATGGAGGGATACCCGTGCACGGGTTTGTATGAAAAATTAAGGGTCCGGCGTCAGCCTCCAGCGTTTGGTTTCGGCCACGACTTGCTTGCGGTGCAACTGAAAGCGACCCTTGGAATACAAAAGGATGTCTGGCGTCAGGTTGTACTCCTCCTGGAGAAAGGCGGCCAAAGCATCCTGAGCGTGGCGTTCTTGGCGCTCGAAGGATTGTGCCAGACTCCAGCAAAAACAGTCGTCTCGATGCGGAAGCGAAACCAAGAACTCCTCCCCTATCTTTTCACGAAATACCTCCTGAATTTTCGGCAGCAAGATGCGAACAGCCGCAAAGTTGTCGTCAGTCGCGGAAATCCACCCTTCCGCCCCACCGGGTACTTTCCCAATGGAAATTTTTGCGGATGGAAGGCGGGCCAGGTTCGTCAAAGCCGCAGCGTGAAGCTCCTCCAATGTGATCGACAAGCCCGAGAATTCTTCGTCACAGATGTAGGAGTAATTTCCTTCACCTCGAACTACATACCCGACGCGAATGCATGAAGGAAAATCCTTAAAAACGATCCCAGGCGGGTCCAACCAGTTCTCCGGAAAGAACTGAGGAAGGACGCGGCTAAACACTTCACCCGTTTTCACAGGAGTTACTCTTTCTTGGCCGAGTCGTCGAACTGGTTATCCGGGGCTTCAGGCTAGCCAACCTGCGGCGGCGGCCTGGTTAGACCCGACACCTCCTGTGGGCACACCACCACGCGCATGCCCTCGTACTGCTCGAATAGCGGTCGCAGCACGTCATCGTCCTGGGCGACCAGAGCCACCGACTCGACCGACCGCGGCCCAAACCGCTTCATGAGCTGCGCCGAGAAAAACGCCTGCCCCATCAGGTACATGCCGAGCCGCTTCGCTTTGGTCTGCACGACTATAATGTCGCGGCCCTCGACGGAGACCTCGGACTGCTGGGCGCCGCGGAACTCGCCTTCTCCAATGATGACTCCGTCGAGTAGGCGAACGCCGCAGGTGGCGGACCGGCGGACCGCGCAGAACTCCTCGACCAGCGTGCCGCCGATCTGCTCCCAGTACCAGCGCGTCATCGGCGTTTCGAGCTTGCTCATGGCCCCGCCAAATTCAGGTGCAACGGGTTTGCAAGACTAAGGAAGCGACTTTTGACGCCCCAAGGATTCCCGCAAACTGTGAATGCTGCGGTCCAGTCTAATGAGCGCATCCGACAAGGATTCCGCATCGACCGACCGGGCGTAGATGGTTGTGCTGACACCCGTGATGATGATCTTGTCCTTCTTTTTTTTCACTTCTAATTTGACCCCCTCCTCACAGGCCCTAAGAACTTTGAGCAACTTTTTCTTCCAACTGGGGAATTCGCCCGAAGGCCTTAAACTCTTGGAAATCACGCCGAGAACGGGGCGAAAGGGATGATCCTCTACTGGTAACTGTGCGGTGATTTTGACGTGATAGTATTCGTTGAATGGGCCGTCGGCGTCCTGACCACACCAATTCAACAGGCAGAATTTGTGATGGCCGAACATTTCAATGATTTCTTCCATGCTGCCTTCCTCCGGGCTTGGATCCAAGAGCAGCTTGCTTTGATGGGTCTGGTTGAACTTCTTGATTGCCCCGGCGATCCGCCTCAAGGCATCGGCGATCGCCGCATTTTCGATGTCAGCCAACCGCTCTTCGTCGGTCATGCTTTCATAATGGGCAATCACCTTTTGCACGCGTTTTTCGTCCCAACCCGCTGGGAATTTCCGGTTCATTTTATCATTGGGTTTCATCGTCGTTTTCTCCGTTGTCGCCGGAACGCTTGAACCTGCTTCAGTTGGTACCTTCAACGCTTGGTGCCGCGGTCTTCCGCGGCGGCAGCCTTTCGTTTTCGGGCGCGCTGCCGAACGGCTTGCCAGAAGGCCTTCTCCGATAAGCCTTTGCCTTCCTTGATGCTTTGCCGGGAGCGGTTGAGCAAAGCTTGAAAGCGCGGCGAACGCCCGAGCATGAGCCGCTCCAGGTCGTCGTTATCGAAGGGAACCAGCAACACGGCAACGGCCCTGCCGTTGCGCGTAATGACGATAGGGCCCTCGGCGCCACATTCGTCCACATAGGCGCTCAAACGCGCCTTTACATCTGCCAAGGGGGCAATTCTCATGATTCGTACTCCTCCCCACCGATCAGGAGTCGGCTGCGATCCTTGACGCCAATGGCCAAAACCTGGACCGCTTGAGATGCGGCATCGACATCGTAGAAAACCCGAAAGCGATTATCGGGACCACAGCGAAGCTCCCAGGACGCCTGAAACGGAGCCGGCTGGTCCAAGGGTTTCCGATTCCGGGTTTCCTCAGTCGGCGTATGCGTCAATTGCTCCCGGATAGTCCGCCGCAGTAGTCCGTGGTACTTGGGCTCGATCAGGTCCAGGTGCTCGACCGCTGGCGGCGCGAAAGACAGGGTGAATTTCGGTCGTTTCGCCATTGACTAGAATTCTAGTCCATTCGGCTAAGGCGACAATCCCAATCCTGCCTGAGCAGGGGCGAAACAGCATCCTTAAGAAGAACAAAACCTGGTAATCACCTCCACAAACTCCGCTTCTTTCTCAAACATCGGCAAATGTCCGCACTTCGGCAGAAGCTTCAATTCCGCCCCGGGAATGTATTTGCGGTAGGCTTCGCCATAAACCGGCGGCACCAGTTGGTCGTGCTCGCCCCAGACGAGGAGGGTCGGGCACTCGATGCGGTGAAGCCGGCCAGCCAGCTTGGGATCGTACGGACGTTCCCACACCAGCCGGGCCAGGGCCGTCATGGCCTGGTAGGCGGCCAGCATGGTTTCCTCGTCCGGCTCCTCCTTGATGACCGTCTTGGCCATGAAGCCGTGCGGATCGTGGAACAACAGGGCACGCAGCTTGGCGCGGTCCTGAATGATGCGGAACAGGTCGGGCAGCGGCTGTTCCTCGACCCACAGGCCGGGGGCGTCGGCGAGCCACAGTTTCTTGACGCGCTCGGGCCAGCGGACAGCGAACTCGGCGGCGATCCAGCCGCCCAGGCTCACGCCGCCCAGGATCACTTCGTCCAGGCCCAGGGCGTCGAACAACTCGACATAGTGAAAGGCCAGGTCGTCGATGGTGTCGATCTGGTCGCAGCCGCCGCTGTTGCCGAAGCCGGGATGCGTGGGCACGAAGACGTGATAGGATTTCGACCATGTCTGAAAAAACGGCAGCCACTGGGAGGATTCGCCCAGGGCACTGTGCAGGTAAACGAAGGGGGTGCCTTCGCCGGCGTGCATGAGAACCGTGGACCGGCCGCCCACGTCGATGATTTGGGGCTGACCGCCACCTTTGGAAAGCAGTACCCGGACGCCGTATTTCAGTTTTTTCAGGGTTTCGAACATTCTTCGGTCAAGGTTGGGGATTGCCTTTGCCAAACCGCTGGCGAATCCAGGTACGTCGGCCACCGCTTCGGTCTTGCGGCCCAGGCTGGCAATAAAGTAATAATAAGCG
>CAZFGM010000239.1:0-9613 GCA_964518515.1 uncultured Alcaligenaceae bacterium
TGAGCGAGCCGAAGCGAGAAAAACCGAGTAAAAATCCTTCACGGCGTTGCCTTTCGGGGCAGATGAAAAATTGCCAATTGCCAGTTGGAGGCCAAAACAGGGAAAGTAGTCCAGACCAGATAAATCGGCAACCGGTGCGCGTCGCGGCGTCAGGGCGACGTGCCACCGCCGGGTGATTGCACGTCGGGCTCACCGGATTTGGGGAAAGTTGCAAAAACATCTTGACGCCGCCTTCCTTCCCGTCCATGCTACACGGTAGGAAACCCCATCCTTTGGAGGTAGGACGCCGCGATGGCCAACGGAAGCGAATTTGTGCGTCAAGGCGCCGTCATTCCCGTCAAGGGCGGAAAAATCTGTCTCATCACTTCAAGCACCGGCAAGCGCTGGATCGTTCCCAAAGGCGTCATCCAACCCGGTCAGACCGCGGGCGAAACGGCCCTGCAAGAGGCCTGGGAAGAGGCCGGCCTGGTCGGCGTTCTCAGCGCCGAGCCTGCCGGCAGCTACCTGTACGACAAGGCGTGCGGCACCTGCCATGTCACGGTGTTCGTCATGGACGTGAACGAAGTCGTCCAGGAATGGCCGGAACGGGCCCTGCGGCAACGCAGCTGGGTCAGCCTGGCCGGCGCCCTGGAACGCATCGAAGATCCGGGGTTGTGCGATATCTTACGCGCGGTGCTGGGCAAAAAAGAGCGCTTACGGGTGGAAACCTAGAATCAGAGGTCAGAGGTCAGAGGTCAGAGCAAAGAGCGCTTACGGGTGGAAACCTGATTCAGAGGTCAGAAGTCAGAAGTCAGAGATTGTTTTTCTGACCTCTGACCTCTGATCTCTGACCTCTGATTTCTATTCCCGCGGCAATTCTTTGCTGCCGACCACCGTCATGTTCAGGCCAATTTGCACGGTTACGACCTTGCCGCCGACCTCGAGGGTGGTCTTGCCGCCGTAATACCAGCCGAAGGAGCCGGTTTGAAATTCCTTGACGTCGGCCAGGATGGGAATTTCGTTGATTTTGACGGTGATGGGCTTGGCGTTGGCCTTGAATTCACTTCGCGAGAGGGGACAGGTCGTCTTGGCCATGAAAGTTCTCCTGCAATAGTTCCTGAAATAATCGGAGCATCTTAGACCAAAGAACCCCGCTGCCGCAAGAGTGATTCACTCGGTTGCCACGCTCCACGTACCGTCGGCTAGACATGCTCCACGTGCCGTGACGGCACACGGAGTGTGCCTACTACATAGGATTAGGGAGATTCTTTTTCTTCCGGCACCCGGATCGGCACGGTGGCATCGACGCCCAGGGCGGCGACGCCGGCCACGGCGAAGGCGCAGGCGCAGGCGACAAAGCCCAGGTCCCAGCGATCTTTGCCGATGATCCAGCCCAGAGCAATGGGCGAGACGAAGGCGCCGAAGTTGCCCCACATGTTGCCCCAGCCGAGCACCGAGCCGACGTGCTTGCCGCCGATGTCTTGCTTGAAGGCCCAGACCGAGGCGGTGCCCAGGTCGGTGGCCACGGCGACCAGGCACAAGGCGGCCGTCACCGCCCAGGGCGAGTCAAGGCCCAGGCAGGCGAGGTAGGCCGCCATGGCCACGAACCGCGTCAGGGCCATGGGCAGACGCCGGCCCCAGCGCAAACCCACCACCCGCACCAGCCGGTCGGTCAGCCAGCCGCCGGCCAGCATGCCGGCCATGCCGATGAGAATCGGCAGGCTGGCCATCCAGCCGCGCTGCACCACCGGGACTTGATGGGCTTCCTCCAGGTAGCGCGGAATGAGCAGGACCAGAAAGACCCAGCCGAAATTGGTGCCGAATTGCGACAGAGCGCTGAGCCAGAGACTTTTGCTTTCCAAAATGGCGCTGAGCGGAAGTTTGCCCACCTTCCCGTGCGGGCCGGTGACCGTCGCCGGCCTGCCGCCGGAAATGAGAGTCAGCTCGGCGGCGTTGCATCCCGGATGCTCTTCGGGCCGGTTCCGCACCAGAAGAAAGAACAAGCCGGCCACGACCAGGCCGGCGATTCCGTATATCAAGACCACCGGCCGCCAGCCGTGGCCATAGACCTTGCGGAGGTATTCCGGAAAGGCCGCTTCCAAGAGCAAGCGGTTGCGGCGGACAACTTGTTCTTGGGTGAGTTCCGCTGGCGGAATCCGGGCCAACCGCCACGCTTCGGCGGGCAGGACAAATTCCGCAACAGGGGCTTGGTCGTACAATTCCCGGTTCCGCAAATCGTTATTCAAGGCGTCCAGAAAGGCGGCATCAGGTGAACTCGGGGAAAGAACCTTCGCCTGAAGCACCTCCGCGAGGCGATCCGCCGGTTTCTGTTCGCGCTTGGCCAGCCGCTGGCGAAACGCGCTGGGATTGAGAAGATCGCCGGCCGTCAATTGCGAGGAAACCGACAGCGGCACGAAGGCCACCAGCAACAGGCCGGTCAACAGGGGCGCCAGGACGCCGCCGATGCGGCCCCCGGTGGAGACCAAAGCGCTGGCCTGGCCGCGCGCCGAAAAAGGCACCCACTTGCTGATCATGGCGGCGCTGGTCGGGTAGGCGCCTGCCTGGAATAAGCCGCAGCCGAAGCGAAACAACAATAGGACGATCAGACCTTGGGCCAGACCCAGGAGCCCCGTGAACACCGACCAGCCCAGAATATATAAGGCCAACATGGCGCGGGCGCCGTACCGGTCGCTCAGCCAGCCCGACGGCACCTGGCCCAAGGCGTAGGCCAGGAAAAAGACGCCGAGCAGCACATCGGCCTCGGACTTATCAATACCCAGGTCCTCGCGGACGTAGCCCTCAAGAATGGATAGGCAAAGGCGATCCAGATAAAGCAAGACAGCCATCAAGGTAACCAGGCCGACAATTTGGTAGCGGATGCAGGTGGGTCGGTCGGCCGGGAGAGGAGAAGAAACTGCCATGTCCACCATGTCCATTCTTTTATTGCCTTGGGTCATTGGGAGGGCCACTACCCAGGGCTTCCGCGGAAGCTATTGGGAGTCGTGCTTTCGCAAGGCCAAGGAACGCGAACAACTGCTGCAACAAAAAGTCGAGCAACTCCAAGCCGACATCCGCTCTCTCGAACAGCACGCCTCGAGGTGCGGCACGCCCAACTGCAACAGCCATGACCTGCACCCTGCCGCCTTGCTTTCCCTTTGGCCGATCCGCAATAGTATTTCCCCGGTTTTAACCCGGCGATTGAGCAGGCTCTCGCGAATATCGCCGGTCAGGATAATGCCGTCGCGCGGGGCGCGGACCCAGAATTCGCCCGGTTTATTCAGAAGGGCATTGTGGCGCGCCGCCAGGTCCTGAAGCTGGCGGTTGAGCGCCTCGCGTCGGAGGCGGCTTTGGCCGCCGCCTGTTTCTGGTCGTCGTTCTGGGGATCGGCCAATCGTCCCAGTAAGAGATCAGTCCGGGCGATCCCGATTTTCAGGTCCAGGATTTTGTTGCCCAATTCGGGATTGAAAAGCCGGACCAGCTCCTGTTGACGGCGGCCCCGGCTTTGACCTCCGCCTTGATTTCCAGAACCTGTCCCCCAAAAGGGGCCAGGACAATACTTTGGTCTTTGGGAAGGTTGAGGGCAGCCCGGCCGCCGGTGCCCAGAAGTTTCTTCAGTTCCGCCGCCGTCTTGGCGTGTTTCGGGTCCTTGGCCAGGTTGTTGAATTCTCCTGGATCGTTGTCGTGGTCGTAGAGTTCGATCCCTTTGTCCCCACCATCCCATTCGGTATAGCGCCAGCGCTCGGTGCGGACGGAGCGGCCCATGAAGGTTTTTCCCTTTTTGGGGCCGCCGCGCTGCACCTGGGTGAAGGCGCCGGCTTTGCCGGGCGCCGCCGGATCGTCCAGGAACGGTTTCAGGCTCTTGCCTTCCAGGTTCTTGGGTGCGGGCAAGGCGCACAGATCAGCCAGGGTGGGGTAGACGTCCACCAGCTCGGCCAGCCGCTTGCATGCCTGGCCGGCGGCTTTCATCTTCGGCGCCGCGATGATGAGCGGCACCCGCGCCGCTTCCTCGAACAGCGTGCTTTTCTGCCACTGGCCATGCTCGCCCAGCAACCAGCCGTGATCGCCCCAGAAAACGATGATGGTATTGTCGGCCAGGCCGAGCCGCTCGAGCGCTTCCAACAGCAGCCCCAGCTGGGTGTCCATGAACGTGACCGAAGCGTAATAGGCGGCAATGGCGTCCTTGCAATCGTCGTCGTCCAGGCCGTAATTGGGCGGATTGACCGTGAAGGCGGCGGCCGGCGCCTTGTCGCGCGTCGCCTTGGGCAGGGTGATCTTCTCCCGCGGGTACATGTCGAAGTACTTCTTCGGGGCGAACCACGGCACGTGCGGGCGATAGAAACCCATGGCCAGGAAGAACGGCCGGTCCTTGTTTTGTTCGAGAAGTTTGATGGCTTCCCTCACGCCGATGCCGTCGGTCTGTTCGGCGTCCTTGCCGTCGGCGGCGTGCCAGGCCAGGGCGGCGCCGAGCTGGATTTTCGGCGTCAGATTGCGAAGCAGGTTTTCTTCCTTCTTGTCCCGGCCGATGGGATTGATCACCTTGTCCCAGGATTTGTCGTCGTCCAGGCCCTTGGTGCCGATCTGGCCGGGCACGCCGTAATGAAAAATCTTGCCGACGCGGACCACGAAGTAGCCGCTCTGGCGAAAGAGCTGGGCCAGCGTGACGACGTCGGGAATGTTCTTGCGGAAGTGGGTGGCGTTCTCGTACACCCGGGTGGTGTCCGGCCGCATGCCGGTCATGATGGACGCGCGGCTGGGATTGCACAGAGGGAACTGGCAGTAGGCCCGGTCGAAGCGCAGGCCGCGCTTGGCCAGCTTGTCGATGTTCGGCGACTTGACCAGGGGATGGCCGTAGCAGCCGAGGTTGTTGTTCAGGTCGTCCACGGCGATGAACAGGACGTTGACCTTGCGTTCCTTTTGGCCTGCGGCCACGGGGGCCGTCCACGCCAGGGCCGCCAGAACGCCCACCAGGAATTTTTTCATGGCAGCTTCCTCCGAGATCAGTGGCTATGGGGAGGCCGAAACGCCAGCAAGGGAAATCTTGGCACGTGCCCTTGCTGGCGTCGGGCTCCCATCGAGGCTAAAAATACCATGCCTTGCCGCGGAAAGCTTGCTAAAATTGGATTGGTAACACGGTTTACCAAACGAAAGGAGCAGCCATGAAAATCGGCGCACGCCATCGACTTCAAGAACGTATCGGTTTGCTGGAAAAGAAGGTAAACGAACTCTCCAAAGACGGATCGTTTGTCGTCCCGATCACGACGTTCGCTCCCGAGCCTTTCGATCTCCTCAAGGAGATCAAGGTGGTCGTGCAGGCTTCCAACGATGAATTCGTCGCCAGTTTCTTTGACGCCAATGTGAATGCTTCCGGTTGCAATGAGACGGATGCGGTGGACAGTCTAAAGGAGATGTTAGTCAGCAGGTTCGAGTACTTGGAGAGCCTTTCGCCTGAAAAGCTCGGGCCGGGACCAGCCAAGCAACTCGCCGTGCTTCGTTGCTTCATCCGGAGGCTTTCCTAGTGGCTCTGCAAATCACCAAAGAGCTTGCGGTGAAGATTATCGCCAAACTCAAGGCCGTGAAGACGAAATCCGGCAAAGCCCACGATGATTACTCCGTGGAGCACAAAGGTGTCGTCATCGCCCTCACCAGTCTCCGACGGGGCTCGGCGAAAGACCTTGGGCACGACCACATGCCCAAGGATCTGCATATCGGGCCGAATAAGGCAAAGCTCCTTGGGCAGTGTCCTCTGTCGCTGAAGGGGTACATTGACTTTTTGAAGGAGCAGGGCCTTGTTGAAGAAGACGACGAGCCTCAAACCTGATCTTTCTAGACAGGTTTGTCTGGATAGTCTCCCTCCGTGGCCCAGCTCAGTCCCACGCAATTGCCAATCCGCGCGGGTATCAGAAGCCTCTGATGCCGACGTTTCACGCCAGGGCCGCCAGAACGCTTACCAGGAATTTTTTCATGGCAGCTTCCTTCGAGATTAGTGGCTCTTGGGAAGCGAAGCGCCAGCAAGGGAAATCTTGGTACGTGCTTCAGGCTCCCATCGAGGTTGTAAATTTCCATGCCTTGCCGCGGAAAGCTTGCTAAAATTGGATGGGCAACACGGTTTACACAACGAAAGGAGCACCCCATGAAAATTGGCGCACGCAATCGTCTGGAAGGAGAAGTGGCCGAGATCAAGCGCGGCACGGTGATGTGCCAGGTCAAGGTCAAGATCGCGGGCGGCGCGACCATGGAATCGGTGATGACTCTCGATTCCCTCAACGAGCTGGGCATCAAGGTGGGGGACAAGGTCCGCGTGGCCGTCAAGGCGGTCAACGTGATGCTGATCAAAGAATGAATCCTAGGTTTTGACCCGCTTGCGGCTTAGTTTCTATTCCTATCTTCTCCGCACGGCGCGGAGAAGATTTTGGTTTCAAGCTTGCTTGAGTGTAGTCCTCACGCTCCGCGTGAGGATTCTCGTCACGCGGAGCGTGACGACTACACTTGCGGCTCAGCCGCGTTAGAAGTTGTTTCTATTTAGGTTTAGGTAGCCGCAGCCTTCAGGCTGCGGGGTATCCGCAGGCTGAAGCCTGCGGATACAAGGTTTTGAAACAGCTTGTTAACGCGAAAGGGGCAAATCCTCGCGCGGCTCGGTCAGGATTGCGCCGCACGGACACGCGGTCCAGCGGGCCGGCGGGTGCCAGCAGTCGGCCAGGGTGAAATGGCGGCGCAGGTATGGGTTGAGCGATTTGTCGAAAAACAGGTCGTGCGGATACGTGGCCGCCGGACGGGCCGTCGCCGGGTCGATCAGGCCCGCCGCCACGCACGCCTCGGTGACCAACTCGGAACAAAAATAACCGTCGCGATCTCCTTGCGGCTTGCCGACAAACCGCGTGCGCAGCGGCCCGCGGCAGCGTAGCGGCGTCAACTGGGCCCCCAGCCGGATCAGGGCAAAGCGCTTGCCGTCCTGACGGCAGGCGAAATCCGTGAGGCAGGCGCATTGCTGGGCGGTTAAGGGAACTTTCCGCTTGCGAATCCACACTGGGCCTTTGTCTTCGTACTCTTTCAGGTGCGGCAACAAGTCCACCACGCGAATGAAGAGCGTATCATTTGGTCCGGCTTCCAAAACTCCCAACGAGCCATCCGGCCGGGCGACCACAATGCCCGAGTTGTGCGGTTGGAAAGCCAGGGCCCAGTTGTGGGTAACCGACCAGAATAGCGACGGATCGGTGGCCAGGAGGATGTCACCGGGCTGCGGCAGATACGCTTCGGCCGGACACCGCAGCACCCTATCCAACTTACAGGCCGGTTGGTACAGGTACGAGGGAATGCAACACGGGTCCGCCGCGAGCAAAACCGTACTGCTGAGAAGAAGGGAAAAAAATGCCGATTCCATGGGCGCGCGCTCCGGTTGCCGTGCACAGATATTCTCAGCGCGGGGGAATTGGTGTTCGTAGTGCGGGCTTTAGCCCGTTTTTCCCCCACGCAAAACGGCCTGAAGCCTGCACTACGAACCTATCCATCCTGAACGCGCAAAGATAGCTTTCCTTCTCTTTCAATATCTGAAACCGGCTGGGGGAAATTGACCTCTCTTGTTTGCCTTTCGGTAAGGAACCGAAGGATTCGGGTGACCTGCCGAGTTTTCCGATTATGCCAAAGGAATGAGCGGCGGGATTGGACGAATTTTTGACCGCATGAAGCACAAGCCCGCAGCGCAAGCAAGGGGTCAGAAGCAAACCGATCGGGAAGAAATCATGAGTGCAGCCGCCTGCGACATCGGCGTCATCGGCCTGGGCGTGATGGGCCGCAACCTGGCCCTCAACATTGCCGACCACGGCTTCGCCGTGGCCGGCCTGGATCGCGCTCCGGCCAAGGTCCAGGCCTTGCGCCTGGAAAGCGCCGGCCGACGCATTGAAGGGGCGGAGAACCTGCGCGGCTTCGTTGCCGCCTTGCGTTCCCCGCGGGCAGTTTTGCTCCTGGTGCCGGCGGGAAAACCGGTGGATGACGTCCTGGCCGAACTGCGGGCGCAGTTGGCTCCGGGCGACCTGATCCTCGACGGCGGCAATTCGCACTTTGCCGATACCGATCGCCGGCTCGCGGAGCTTCAAGCCCAGGGCATTCGTTTCCTCGGCCTGGGCATTTCCGGCGGCGAAGCCGGCGCACGCCACGGCCCTAGCTTGATGCCCGGGGGAGCGAAGGAGGCTTACGAACGTGTCCGCTCTCTCCTCGAAGCCGTCGCCGCCAAGGTCGAGGGAGTTCCGTGCGTCGCGTATTTGGGACCAGGCTCCGCCGGCCATTACGTCAAGATGGTCCACAACGGCATCGAGTACGGTCTGATGCAGCTTCTCGCCGAAACCTACGACTGGATGCGCCGCGGCCTGGGCCTGTCCAACGATGAACTGCACGCCGTCTACCAGAGCTGGCAGCACAGCGAGCTGAGCTCGTTCCTTTTGGAAATCACGGCCCGCATCTTTCTCAAGGTCGATCCACGCACCGGCAACCGCCTCATCGACCTGATCCTCGACGTGGCCCGGCAGAAAGGCACCGGCAAGTGGACCAGCCAGCACGCCATGGATTTGCAGTCCCCCATTCCCATCATCGATGCCGCGGTCAGCCTGCGCGACCTGTCCGCCTATGACACCGAACGCGCCCAGGCCGCCAAGCTCTTGCCGGGACCATCCCCAATCTTTTCCGGCGACCGCCAGGCTTTTCTGAACCACCTGAAAGGCGCATTCCACGCCGCCATGATTCTGACCTACGTTCAGGGCCTGGCTCTTTTGCGCCGCGCCTCGCAAACCATGAAGTACGGCCTGGACCTGGCCAGCGTGGCCCGCATCTGGCGCGGCGGCTGCATCATCCACGCCGCCCTGCTCGACGACATTCGCGCCACCTATCAACAACAGCCCGATCTGCCCAATCTGCTGCTCGCTCCGCACTTTGCCGAGGTTCTCGGTTCCCGGCAAATGGATTTACGCGCCACGGTTGGCACGGCCGCGGACCTGGGCCTTCCCGCCCCCGGCCTGATGGCATCGCTGGCCTACTACGACGCCTACCGCAGCGCCCGCCTGCCGACCAACCTGATCCAGGCCCAGCGCGATTTTTTCGGAGCCCACACCTACGAACGAGTCGATGACCGGGGGACGTTTCACACCGCGTGGGATTGATGGTAAGCGGTCAGGGCGACACCGTAGTAGGCACACTCCGTGTGCCGTAACCGCAAACCGCACAAGGTTACGGCACACGGAGTGTGCTACTACTACGTTACCAGCGGTACTCCAGGCCGAGGTTGAGTCCCTGGGCCCAGAAATCCTGGACGCGGAAGGGGACCAGGGGCCGCGGCGTGCCAGGCACCCTGGGAAGAGCGCGAACGGGAGACTGCTTGCGGCAAAGTCGCTGACTTGCCGCAAGCCTAACGACGATCTCGATGGGACACCAAGCCCGTACGTCTCCTTGCGCCGCCGCCGCTTCCTCTTTTGTGGCGGCAAGTTTTCAACTTGCCGTTTCGGCCGGTTGGAAACCGGCCGCCACATTTAGAAAGAAGCGGCGGATACTCCCGACCTCGGCGCTTTGATTGCACGGGCACGGTGACCTGGCTAGGGGAGCAACGCTCCGATGCACAGACCTGTTGTCAACCAGGAAAGCCTTTGGCAAC
>CAZFGM010000240.1:0-9612 GCA_964518515.1 uncultured Alcaligenaceae bacterium
TGATCTGCCCCGTCAGGGGCCACGTCTTCCGGGCAAGGCCCTGGAAGAAGCGTAGCCACTCTTATCGTGTGGCCAACTCGTTTCCGGGAAGCTTTTTGTTGTTCTCCTTCAGAAACTCGGCGAAGTCATCGACATCCGTGATTTTGCCCGCCCTGCGGCCGAGCACTTGGTACGGGTTGTTTTCCAGCGGGGTCGGTTTTAGAATCACGTAAAATGGCAGTAGATCGCCTCCAAAGCTGTCGTTTTGTAAATTCCGGTTTTCTTCCGCACTGGTAGTCGGCTCGTACTTTGCCGGCACTTTATCCGTATATAGCTTGACCAGGGTAAATTGACCGAGGAGTTTCTTGATAGTTGGTTTCGAGAACACACGGCTCTCGTTATAATCGCAGGCCGGTCAGTCCACGCCGGTGAAATCAACGAACACAAGCCGTTTTTGCTCGTGGGCTTGCTTGAGTCCTTCGTTGAAGTTGCCGATCCAGGGAAGGCCGCCTTCGGTCCTGTCGGTAAGAATGAAGCCGTCCACCCAGGCCAGGACCGTGCCGTTGCGAGGTTGTTTTTCCCCGGAATTGTCGTGGAACAGGTTGGGCAGCATATAGAAGGCCAGGCCCAAGAACAAGAAACTCAGCAACAGGCGGGGCACGCCGACGTGTTCGCTCGGGTCATCGTGCGGCAGACGATAGAAGGCCAACAAATACAGACCACAGAGCAAGCTGAGGGCGACAAACATGCCCAGGACCAGGTCGTAAGTCAGCAGATCGGCCTTGCCTGCCAGCAGCAATTCGCCGGCGCGCAGAAATTTAAGAGCCACGGCCAAAACAATAAAACCCATCACCACCTTCACGGTATTCATCCAGGACCCGCTTTTCGGCATTTTCCGCAACAGGGCGGGAAAGACAGCCAGGAAAAAGAAGGGCGCCGCAAAGGTCACGGAAAAGACCAGCGTCGCCAAGACTGGCCGGATCCAAGCGCCAGTCGATTGCGCTCCGCTGGCCAAAGCGATAAAGGTGCCGTAGATCGGGCCCACGCAGGCGAAGCTGATGATGGTGAAGGTCAACGCCATGAAAACGGTGCCGACCAAGCCCCCGCGTCCCTCCTGGCTCACCGTGTAGTTGGACAACCACGACGGCAACTGCATTTCATACATGCCCAACAGGCTCAGGGCAAATAACAGGCACAACCCAGCCAGGAAAAATTGCGTACCCCAGAAAGCAATAAACTGCCGCATGACTCCCATGAGCAGCAGGCCTCCGCCCGTGAGCACCACCACGATCGTTAAACAATAGACCAGGGCCATCATCACCGGACGATGATGCTCCTTTTCCGATTGTTTCAAAAAGAAGCTTACCGTAATGGGGAGCATGGGCAACACGCAGGGGGTTAACAGCGAGAGAATACCGCCGGCCACGGCGGCCAACAGCAAGGCCCACAGCCCCGTGTCCGCGGTCGGGACGGCCCCCTCGGACCGGCTTCCCGAGCTCACGAGGTCGGCCGGCGGCACCACGACCTTGATCCCCGGGTCTTTCGCCGCCTGCCGGGCTTGAAGCGCGGGTGTAGCCGCCTGGAGCCGCGGCAGGACGCGCGCGGCGAGGGTCTGGAACTCGCCGCCGACACCGGCGCCTATAGCTGCGACGGCCTGGCGCATGACGTCGTCGCTCTCCACCTGAACATCCGCCTCCAAGGAACCCTCAAGTTTCCTACAGCCGTTCTCGTCGCACACTTGAAACTTGATGCTGACGCGCAGTTTTTTCGGTCCTGGAGTCGCGTCCGGTGAAACGAGAACATCCTGGGACCACACGAATGGCCTGTGGTGCTCAAGATGGAACTTGCCCTTAAAATCCTTTTTGAAAGCCGGCTCCGGTTGTTCGCTGATCGGCCAGAGCGGTTTCAACTCAGCCGTTTTGTCTTCGATCTTCAGTGTGGAGAGCTGAGTTGGAGCTTGGTCCGGGGCGCGCTGGGTAATCGGGTAGGTGTGATACCCCGTCGTGGGGATGCCGGTGAGCGTCACCCGGATAATCTGGCCGGGTTTGGCTTTCACCTTTTTGGTCGGAGCGGCTTTGGCGCTGTGGGCAAGATCAAACGGGTCTTCCGGAGCCACGGACAGCTGGAAGTCTATCCCCTTCTTTTCTTCCGGGGAACCCGCCGGCGCTGGCCCCGCGCCGATCAGGAGCGCAACCAAGGCAGGAGCGAGCCGCCAGGAAATCCGTCTCCTCACAGCCCCATCCACTGTGGTATGCATCTGTCACCCTATCCGTTGCAGTTGGCAAGCCTTGCGAAAACCGCCCAGGTTCTTCCCAGACGTGCAGGGCTATTACATTATTCGGCCTTTTTGCCGGCTTTCCTTGGCACCGGCTCGACGCCCTCCAGACGCAGCGTGCGCACCGCCCGCGTCTTGACGTCGATGACGCGAATGCGGTGGGCGTTGGTGTCGGCGACGTACAACGTGTCGCCGGCGAAGCTGAGGCCGCCCGGCTCATCAAAAGTCCGGCCGTTCAGCCAGCCGCCGCCTTCGCCGAGAAACGTCGTGCACGTCTTTTTCACCGGATCGATGAGCTTGATCTTGCTGTTGTAGGTGTCGGCGACGTAGAGCTTGCCGTCCTTGTAGGCCACGCCCAGGGCGTGCTGCAGGCGGACCTTGTCGGCGTCGCCGTCCTTGTCGCCGAAGTTAAACAGGCCGTCGCCGACCACGCCGACCACGGTGGACACCTCGCCGACGCCGTCCAGCGGCACGGCGCGGATGGCGCTGGCTTCGCTGTCGGCCACCCACAAGGTCTTGCCGTCGGTGGCCAGGCCGCTGGGCTGAGCGAAGCACGATTGCGGCAACGGTCCGTCTTCAATGTCCTCGGCGCCGTTGCCGGCGAACGGATGGACTTGTTCGCGCATCAAGTCCAGCGTCCAGATCTGGTGATGGCCAGCCATGGCGATATACAGCTTGCCCTTGTGCAGAAGCAAATCCCAGGGACTGTTCAGGCCGATCTTGAGGGCCGGCCCGCTCCGGTTGCGGGCGAAGCGGTCCTGCTCGCCCGTGCCGGCCACGGTTTTGACCGTCTGGTTCTTCAAATCCAGGGCGCGAATCTGGTGGTTCTTGCGGTCGGCAACGTACAGGACATCGCCGTCGAGGGCCATCCCTTGCGGATCGCTGAACTGGGCTTTGGCGAACGGCCCGTCTTTGTTGCCCTCGACGCCGCTGCCGGCGACGGCGATCTTCTTGCCTTCCAGGGTGGTGATGACGACGCGGTGGTGGGTGCTGTCGGCGATGAACAGCCTTTTTCCGGCGGCGTCGGCCAGGACCTTGCCGGGGAAGTACAGCGGGCCGCGCATCTCGGCGGCCAGCTTGAACTGGATCCCCATGTCTTCCTTGAGCATTTTCTTGGCGCGGAATTCCTTGGCGATTTTTTCGATGTGCTGGTCGAGGATGTCGTAACCGCCTTCGCCGGCAATCCGGCCATAGTAATTGCCCGCCGGATCGATCAGGACCAGGGTAGGCCAGGAATTGACGCGATAGCGGTCCCAGATGGCCCGGCGGGCGTCGTTGGCCACGGGGTGATGGATTTCATAGCGCAGGATCGCCTTGCGGATGCTGTCGGTCAGGGCCTCGTTGGGGAACTTGGGCGTATGGATGCCGAGGATCACGAGAATGCCGGGGTACTTGGCCTCGAGCTTGGCCAGGTCGGGCAAGGTGTGGATGCAGTTAATGCAGCACAGGGTCCAGAAATCGAGCAGGACGATCCGGCCTTTCAAATCCTCGAGCTTGATGGGATGATCGGTATTGAGCCAGGCGATGACGCCGTTGAGGCTGCCGGAAGGAACTCCCTTGATGGGCAGGAAAACCTCTTCTTTGTCGTCTTTCTTGTCGTCCTTCTTCTCCTTCTGCGCGGCCAGAAGCCCCGCACCATCATCGGGCGTGGTGGAAAACCCGGTCAACCCCAGCAGCAACACGACGGATAACAGGTAGGGAATCGGACGCAGCGCCCGGACCCAGAGGGCCCACCATCCGCTGGCTTGGGTCAACCGTTGCCGGGCACGGCGTTGCCTGGCCTGCTGGAGTAACTTCTGGAGCATGGGTAACCTCCTGTTCAGAAGAGGGAACATCGGTGGTTCCGGGAATTATTCTAACGAAGGCGGCCCAAAACGGGAAACGGAAAAAACGGATGGGTTGTTTTCAAAGCGGGTGGCTTGCTTTTGCAGAGCATGGTTTTCATGGTCCTGCGCTTTCCGTTTCTGTGCCGTTGCCCAAAATCGACAATTCCCGGCAGGTCCTGGCATAGGCGAGTTCCAGATCCAGGCGGAGGCAAGGCCCGTTTTTCAGCCAGAAAGGCAAGGAAGGCAAGGAGGCGCCCACGGTCACGGCGCGGTGCCAGATTTCCAGTTCGGTTTCGCCGTTGTCCTGGGCGGGCCGATAGGAAGCGGCCCAGAGGTCGGCATGAGCGGCCGGGGACACCGAGGCCAGGCGAGCCAAGAGTTCTTCGTGCAAATCCGCATGACGCGACGTGACCACATCCACCACGATCAAGCCGACGGCATTTTGCAGAAGAGCAGCGCATTTGCTGACAAAGGCGTCGCGATGGGCGGGCCTGTCTTTATTGGCCGGGCTGACCAGCTCGATGGCGCCGGCGAGAACCGGGCCGGCTTCCGCGTTGAAAACGCTAACCTCAACGATGTCCGTGGCCAGGGTGAAGCGAACGGTTTGCGTCGGCGCCGGCGGCTCCCAGCCAGCCAGCGGTAGACTGCCGTTCTTTTCCTCAAAGGCGGCCACGTCAATTTCAATCCCGAATTGAACGTTGGGTTCGGCAAAAAAACCTTTGGGCAGCTGGCGATTCAAGTCGAAAGCCAAAACCGTCGCCCAGGCGTGATGAAACGCATGCCATTGCCGGCGTTGGCTCAATGGCGGGTGGAAATGATCCAATAAAGGCATGGCTTCTCCCGGATAAAGGAGATTATACCGGAATCGGCCTGAAACCACTAACGGGTTTTTTAGTAACGGTCAAACCTGTTAAGGGCTTGCCTCTGGTGGGTTCCAAAGGCTTCTGGGCGGCTTGAACCCCCATGCTGTTGCAAGCCGATCTGCTTCAATTTCCCCCTTTTGACCCTCTGCCGGGCCTTGACCGGCTGGCAACGGCAATTCCTCATGGCCAAGAAAGATATGGGCCAGTTCGTGGGCAATAGTGCCCTCGATGTAATCGGTGTTTTTACCAAACAATTGCGAGGAAAGGTAAAGCCAGAAGCCTTCTCGAACGGGTGGCATGCGACTTGGGCGGCCATCAAAATACTGGCCCGGTGCAAAGATAACGGTTATTCGGTTTTCGAGTTCCGACAAAACGTCAGTAGGTAGCTTTGATAGGACTCTTTCCAATTGGCAGTCCCACTCCCCAGAATTCCAAAGAATTCGTCCGAGGAGGTTGTAAATATCGCCTTCCCGGTTTTCCATTTCATAATCCGCTGGCAACCGCGGTTCCTCTTCTTGTTTGTTCTTCGCATTTTCTATGTCGTGATTCATTGGACTTCTCCAGCAATGGATTCATTGTTCATTGGCGAACTCATACAAAAGGGGACCGGGAATCTAAATGACCAGGATCCTACCATCCCCCCAAAATCGCTCCCATCAGTACCAGAAAGACCAGCTGATAACCCGTATCGATACAGTAGACGCCAATATGCCGATCGCTGGCGAGGTGGGCGGTCATGCCGATGGTGGCGGCGAAGCCGGCCCACAGCACCAGGCCCAACACCGCCCCCTCAATGGGCGAGGTAATGCGCAGACTGACGGCCAAGACCGCCACGCCAAAGGCCACGACCAGGTAGCACACGATCATGCCGGTAAAGAAAAGCGCCGGCGGCCTCCTGGCCTGCAATTCCTTGACTTTCTCTTCGGTAAAACCCGTGAGATGCATCCACAATTTGCCGAACAGGGCGGTATACCAAAACGCCCCCAGGAAGAAGGTGGCCCCGGCCGCCGCCACGACGGCCAGGTAATTGATTCCGTCGAATTTGAAGGGCATGGGCTGGTTCTCCTGAAAAGGAAAAATTGCCGGCCGTAGGGTGGGCACTGCCCACCGCTGCCCTGCGCGGCGCCATTGCCGGGTTGGTGGGCAGTGCCCACCCTTCGGCTGACTGGCCATCAGCACAAGTCCATCAGGTCCAAAGTTTGAAGGGAGTTCCCAAAAAGAGTAACCCAACCGAGTCCCACCGTGGTTATCCCCCTGGTTAAAACGTTCAGCCATTCCCCAAGGCCGCACGCGTGCGCTGGTACAGATCGGTGTCGTGGGCGGCGGAGCCGCGCAGCCAGTACATGCTGGCGGCCAAGAAGCGGTTGCGATGGGCGACCGTCGCCTGGTGGTAATCCTCCAGGACGGCGGAGCTGAACTTGTAATCATGCGAGTCGGTGCCCTTGGAGAAGATCAGGCGGCGGGCGGCGGCCATGATAAGGCCGTCGCTGTCGCGTTGCACTTCCAGAAGGGCCAGCGTCTTACGGGCAGCGCTCAGGCGATCGCGGCCGACGTCGGCGAAAATCCCCGCCACCGCCTGGGGCACGCGCTCGGGAAGGTCGCCCGGCTGGAGGGTGTCGATCCGGATGTCGGCCAGCCGGTTGCCGGCCATGCGTGCGCGGAACAGGGCCAGGAACGACGCCGCCTGCAACATTAGCCAGCGCCGCGTCAGGTCGCAGCCGGCCGTCTGGTAGGCAAAATGAAGGGCGTTCACCGTCGTCAGGGTGTGCAAGCCGATGATGCCCGGCTGGCGCATGAGCAATTCGCCGGCGGTGAGGAACAGTCCGTCCCAGATAGACGAGGGATCTATACCGCGATTGAGGATTGCGACGACGCGGTCGGCCGACTCGGCGGGGTTGGCGGTCCGCAGGGCGGCCAGCAAAGCGGTGGCGGCTTCGGGGGAAACGCGGCCGCGCTGCCAACCTTCGCGGATGCGGCGGGCCTTGCCGTCGTTGGCGCGGCCGGGGCGGTCGGCGTCGCGGTCGTGTACAGCCGGGTTGCCGGCCTCGTGGTCCACCAGGGCATAGGCCAGCGAGCGCAGCACCGGCTCGCAATGCCGCCAGCCGATGGTCTGCAAAGTGCGATAGGCGTTGGCCGTGTAGATGGCCTTGTGGCCGATGTCGCGGAAATCGCGGGCGCCGTACCACCAGAGCAGCTCGAAGACGTCATTGGCGCCGGCGGTGCGGGCCAGGGCGGTCACGGCCCTGTCGGCGCCTTCCACATCCCAGTTGTCCATGGCATGGGTGAAGCTGCGGCGGGCGGCGGCGGCGGCCGGCATCTGCCCCTCGTTCACCGGGGCCATCGCCCAGTCGCCTTCCTGGCGATTGCGGGCCTGCGAGGACTTAAAATTGTCCAGGGACCAAAACAGGGGCAGCCAGCGATCGCGGTCGGCGGCGGCCAGGCTGGCCAGATGGGCCGAGTTGACGACCAGGACGGCGTGGAACTTGAAACCCACGGGCCGGGGCTGGATGCCGCGCACGCCGGCCAGCATCAGGGCGGCGAGGAGCTGCTGGTAACTGGCGCCGCCGCGAATCCGCTCGGCCACCCCTTCCAGCAGCCGCTCGCGTGGCGTGTCCTCTATGAAGCGCACCAGCGGCTCGATGTCCGGACCGAAGCGGACCATGGCCCGCGGCACGCGGACCTGCTGCGCCGACAGCGGCGGCAAGGAGTGCAAAAAGGCGAAATCGCCCAGGGCGGCGACCGCTCCGACTTTTGCTGTTTGGGTGACGAAATCGCGCCGGGTGAGCGGGGAAGACATGGTTGACCCCTTTGTGGAAAAAAGTGGGCTATCGATCAAGCTCACCAGCCAGGTTGGCTGGCGGAATTACATGCCTTGTTCTGGCGACTCTGGACTGGTGAACCAGGCCACCTCGCCGATATTGGGTTCGCGCCCTAACGCGGACCACTCTTTCTCAATGCGACTCACGGCCTGTTCCGGAGGCAGACCCCAGGAAACGAAATGCCGGCCGTCTGGGGCCGGATGGCCGACTTGCATGCCTCGTTCGTGCAAAAGACTGCGAACGAGCTGAAGGGTCATCGCCCGCGTCTGGACTGGATTCACCGGCCCGAGGTCAAACCGCACCGCGTTAACGATTTCCCACAGCCCGACGTGGTCCTCATGACATTCCTCGACCAGACTTTCCAGGACATCTTCAGGGGTCATGCGCCCTCCTATCAGCCAACGAACTTGATTTTCTTGATCGGAATGGGCTGGCCAGCAGCATCGACAGCGGTGACATCGATTGTTGGCGGACCACTTTTTGAAGCCGGCCGATAACCGATGATTCCCTTGCCATGCGGGAGTTCGATCAGTTTCCCCGGATAGCCTGCGGGCGTGATGTCTTTACCACCTTGCGTCAACTCCTGGAAGAGGCGTTCGGCTTCATCTTGCCCTCCTTGAACTTCCCGAAGTCTTGCGGACGCTCGCGGTCCAGAACCCCTCACCCCAATCGGTTTACCAGCAGGCATCAAGATGTCATCGATGGAGCGGCCGGACCCACTTGAATTATGCACGAACACTCCCTATCCGCAAAGCCCTTACCAGGAGGATCGTACTCGACAACGATCTTCTCGAATATCCCGGTTTCTTTGTGGTGCATCGGCGCGGCCCTCCGCCGTGGAACTATTTCTGAGCGATTTTCGGCATTGCAGCGATCAGTGCGCGCAACACTCTGTTTACCGATTCCTTGGTGGAAAAAACCGCCGCCACATCGGGATCCAGCACGATCAGGCGCCCGCCAGGTTTCAACTTGGGTGCAAAACGATTGGGTCGAGCTTTCCGATAATCAAAACGATATTCCGGAAGCAATTCGCTCTTGGTTTTTCGGCGCTTTGTTACCCTCTTCACAGGCCACCAGAGGTTTGGAAGCGGGGATTAATGATTCCTAAGTATTCTTATTACGCTAAACCGCCGAGCGAGCTACGCTGCGCCTGGCTGTGGGATATTAGTCGGGGTTCGCATCGAGTTTATCCGATTCATCCTCTTCAGGATCGGCCCCCGCCTGGAGGTACTCCGCGTTTTTCTTGCAGCCGCGGTAGATCAAGAAACCGACCACGGCCAGGGCCACGTAGGGCACGCTCACCATCAGGTAGATGCTGGCGTTGTAGGCGGCGGCCATGTTGTTCTTGGGATTGGGCTCGTCCTCCGAACCGGAGGAAGCGATGGCGTCTTTTCAGGACGGGCACGCATACAGAGGTTGCGGCCAGGCGATGAATACCGCCAGGAGAAGAATCAGGAATCGGCTTGCGATTTTCATTGTTCACCAACTGGCGAGCCGAGGTCCGAGGACCCGGGTCCTTACGGACCTCGGCTCGCCAAAAACCATTTTACCCCGGCCTCACCCCGGCGGGTAGAGGTGATACAGCATCCAGTAGACGACCACGCCCGTGAGCGACACGTACAGCCACACCGGCCAGGTCCAGCGGGCGAGCCGGCGATGCCAGACCCGGCGGTCGCGCAGGCCCAGGTAGGCGGTCGCCAGGGCCATGGGGGCCACCACCGCCGCCAGCACCGTGTGCGAGATCAGCACCGTGAAATACACCGGGCGAATCCAGCCTTCGCCCTCGAAATAGGTCGGTTGGCCTTCCAGAATGGCGAAGTGGTAGAACAGGTACGATGTCAAGAAAATCA
>CAZFGM010000241.1:0-7711 GCA_964518515.1 uncultured Alcaligenaceae bacterium
GGCGCTGGCTGCCCGTCCGACTGACCCGGCTGATCGGCCCGTGGATCGTGCGGGGCATTCCGTAACCAGCAGCCGTTCGAGACCGGCTTTAAACCACTTTAAACCGCTTTTAATCGATTGGTCACGGCGTCAAACGTAACATCTCCCACCGGGTACGTAGCTTTTTCTTGGAGCCAAGGGTACGACTGAATAAACCACTTCGAGGTAACAAAAATGGGTCCTGCTTCTTTTTTTACCCTGATTTGGCGGCATAAAATCGGAGCCATGATCGCGGCTACCCTGGCCGTATCTGCCTTCGTGGTTCCAACGACCCTTCTTTGGCCGTCGGCCGAGATACCGCAAGGGGCCGTGCCCGGGAAAGCGGAGGTCCAGGCGCCAACCCAGGGAGTGATTCGTTATTACAACAATCTGACAGGTGAATTCACTCCGCCGGATCCTAAAGGGAACCTGGGCAACCGGTGGGAAGTCTGGCGGTGGGCCGATGGCAAGTTCCACTCCGGTGGAGTTTTTGATACCTTTGAACCAGCTCAAGCAACCGCCCAGGGATTGCTTATTCTTTACCCCAATGACGAAATTCAGGTTACCGGCCTGAGGTGCGGGAAGCTGTCTGAGCCTTTGGCCTGGGTAGTTCCTCCTCCCCCCGTGGTGGCTCCTCCGGAGACTCCCCCCGTCGTGGCAAAACCAAACCCCAAGCCGGTCCCGCCACCGGCTTCGGGGGAGCCGCTAGAAAAACCGCTGGTCACCAACAAGGACCTGGTCTACCTCGGCGCGTTTTCGATGCCGCCCAAAGGCAGCAGTGGTTGGTCAAACGCCTACACTCATGGGGCGTTTACCCATCGCTACGTCCGTGGGGAGCTTCGGTTCCTCGCCACCTCCCACGACTACAGCGGAGGCCTGGTTTACGAGGTCAAATATCCCGGGCTGTCCGCCACGTTACCGCCGATCGCCGAAGTCGTAACCGACTGGAAAGATATTTACGGCGATAAGCGCTGGGTCGATAACGACGGGGGGTACTCCACGGCAAAAGGCCTTTGGACCTACGGCTTACACTGGTCCGAGGAGCACCGGCGGCTGTACTGGAACTACGGGCATTGGTATAACGCATCGTCCCCTTTGAACCCTACCCTGGGCTTCTCAACCCTGGACGAGGCGGCCAGCAAGGCGACAGCGGTCGGGGTTTGGCGGTTCCGCAACCGCCCGGAAAAATTCGTCCGCGGAGGGTGCCTGGACGTCCCGCGCTGGTTTGCTGACCGCTACACCGGGGGAAAGACCCTCGGCGTGGGATTTGGCGGCTATTTCTCGATCTTTCAAACCGGGTCGCTGGGACCGGCGCTGTGCGCCATCGACCACCCCGACCCGAACGCCGTTCAGCACAAGGGCTATCTCGAACAGATTCCCCTGGTGGGCTATCCGTTGGCCAATAAACCACCGGGGCCGCCCGACCGCTGTCACCGCAACACCGATTACAAAACCGAGTTTGACGCTTGGATTCCATCCGGGAATGTTGGCTATTGGACATGGGTGGATGAAATCTGGAGTGGAGGAACCTGGATCGACCTACCCGACAAACACGGCGTGCTCTTTTTCAGTGTGCTGGGCCACGGCCGGGTCTGGTACGAGCGGTCCGATAGGCACGCCGAGCGCGGCAAGTACTGGTGCCTGGCATACCACCCCCGCGACCTTGCGGCGGTTGCGCAGAGGCGGAAGCAGCAATGGGAGGTCCAGCCGGCGGCGACATGGGAGGTAGCCTTCGGCACCGACTTCGGGCCAGACCTCGGTCCCTGGAATGGGTCGCAAGGACGGATGGTCGGCGGCGCTACCTTTGACGCCCGGACCCGCAGGCTCTACGTGCTGGTCTGCAATGTCTGGAAGACCCGGGTGGAGCCTTACCCGCGGGTCTACTGCTGGGAAGTGCGGTGATGGGCACAAGAGTCTCGCGGCAAACGGCCGGTGTTAACCGGCCGCCTGAAGACCCCAGGCCGGTGATATCTTCCGTAGATGTTGGTTTGGTTGGAATACCGCGAACCCTCAGCCTTAGCCCACCTGGTAAACATAGACCTGGGGATACCATTCGCGGCCATAATTCCAGACCCCGTTCACGAGGACGTATAACCGGTTGTTCGTGGCGTCAAACGTGATACCCCCTACCTGGTTACCGCCGTCCCCTTTCCAACCGCCGACATCCGGGATCGGTAACGCACTGTCTATCCAGGTATATTTCGGTTGAATTTCCCATTGTTGTTTGGCGCCGGTGGCCACCGCGGCGAGGTCGTTGGGGTCATAGACAAACCACTCGAAACTGCCGCGCTCGGCATGGCGGTCCGAATTTTCATACCAGACACGCCCCTGCCCGACCTTGGCGATGAACAGGACGCCCTGCTTGTCGGCCATGTCGATCCAGGAGCCGCCGCCATAGATAATGTCACTCCAGGTCCAGTAGCCGGTGCCGTCTTTAGTCTGCCAACCGTCGTATTCCGTATGGTAATCGGTATCGCGGTGAACGCGCTCCGGGTTGGTGTAAGCGGTAGGGTTATGGGGATAGCCGATCAGCGGGACATTAGCGAGGGAAGATCTATCGGGGCTGACCGTGATGTCCGGGTCGCTCACTGCCGCAAGGGCGGGACCATCACTGGCAGTGCTGACGATGGAGAAATAGCCGCCAAAACCGACGCCGAGGGATTTCCCTCCCGTGAAACCGTCGGCGAACCACTTTGGAATCCGTGTCGTTCCGCCGCGGGCGAACTTTTCCGGACGGTCGGTAAGGCTCCAGGCGCCGATTCCCGTGGCGACCCCGGTTGAGTCGTCCAACACCGAGTAGCCGAAGCTGGGGTTGTACGGGTTGGTGGCGTTGTACCAGTGGCCGTAGTTCCAGTAAAGCCGGTCAAGGTTCTCGTCGTAATAGAGACCGTAAGTCCATAGGCCACCGTTGGTATTGCCTACCCATCTATGGCCGTCGTAGACGTCTCCCCACTCGCGCACCACCTGGGCCTGGGGGGAACCGGAGGTACTAACCCCTGGGTAGTTCGTCTCATAAACCAAGCCGTCGCTGTAGACGTGGCTGGTGGTCAGGAATTGCAGGTTGCCGTTGACATAGCGATGGGTCAATCCTCCCATGGCGTAAGCGGTGCTCCAGTCGTTGGCGGAGGTGGGCATGCGGAAGGAGCCGATATAGGAAAAGTTGGAATGGCTCAGGACCGGCTTGGCCAGCTGATCGTTGGGATCGGTGGGGGCGCTGGCGGAGACGGTGGCGTTGGCGCTGCCCGTTCCGGCGCCGCCGTCCTTGTCGGTCACGATCAAGGTCACGGTGTAGGTGCCGGCGGCCGCGTAGGTATGGCTGGGCGCGGCTTGGGTGCCCGTGGTTCCGTCGCCGAAATTCCAGGCGTAGGTGAAGCCGGCGGTGGTATCGACCGTGCTTGGATCGGTCGCCATCGCGTTGAAGGCAATCGCGGTACCGGCGACCCCGGAATACGGCCCGCCCGCACCGGCCGTGGGGGCTACGTTGTTGACCTGGGCGGTGGTGCTGCCGCTGGTTTGGCCCGCGGAATTATCGCTGACCGTAACGTTGATCGCGAAGCTGCCGTTGGGTTGGCCACTGGGGTTGTCCCGGTATTGATGCGTGGTGCTGAAGGAAAACACGCCGGCCGTCAGATTCAGGCTGGAACTCTGGCCGTCGCCCCAGGTGATGACCACGGTATGGCTTCCCGCGTCCCCGGTATCGCTGAAGGTGCCGTTGAGGTTGACCGAGCCGTTCTCGTTGATGGCGGCAGCCGACCGCGTCAACTGAAGGTTACTTGGGGCGCCATTGGCCACGGTCACCGTGAACGTCCGCATGATCGTGGTCGTGCCGTCGCAGACGTTGACTTCCACCACAAAGCTGCCGGCGTAACCGGCGGGGGGATCGACGGTCAGTTGATTGCCGGACATGCTCAAGGCAACCGGCGAGGGCGCGGCGTTCCACAGCAAGCTCGGGTCAGCGTAATAGCTGGGGTCCAGGGTTGCCACCAGGCCCTGGGAAGTCAAGGTAGCGGCGATATCGCCTAGCCATTTGCGCACTTCGCCGTTGGGGAACAGGCCGTAGAAATCGCCGTTCTGGGCCTGCATCCACTTGTCCTGGGCGCCGTGATAGTTGGTGTAATAGGTTCCCATGTACGATAGGCCCAGCTGGTAGTCCAGTTCATAGGCCTGGGAACCGCGCACGCGGCCGGCATAGGTTAGGGCATCGCCGTCGGCATCGCTGGCCGACACCGTCACGGTGAGTTGGTCCTGGCCGGTGCTCATCGTCTGGTCGGCGATGACGTTGAAAACAGGCGCCGTGTTAGCCACCGTCACCGAGAAGGTCCGCACGGCCGTGGTGGTGCCGTCGCTAACGGTGACTTCCACGCCAAAGCTGCCGGCGTAACCGGCGGGGGGATCGACGGTGAGTTGATTGCCTGAAAAGGTCAAGACCACCGGCGGGGGATTAGCGGCGCTCCATAACAAGCTTGGATCGGCGTAAAAGCTGGGGCCCAGGGTCGCCACCAGGCCCTGGGAACTCAAGGTTGCCCCGATGGTTCCCTGCCATTGGCGCACGTCGCCGTTGGGAAACAGCCCATAGAAATCGCCGTTTTGGGACGATACCCACTTGTCCTGAGCGCCGTGATAGTTGGTGTAGTAGGAGCCCAAGAACGACAGGTTTAACTGCGAGTCCAGTTCATAAGCCTTGACAGCGCCCCACAACAGGCTCGGGTCGGCGTAAAAGTCGGGGCCCATGGACGCCACCAGACCCTGGGAATTCAAAGTTGCCCCGATGGTGCCCAGCCATTTGCGCAAGTCGCCGTTAGGGAACAGGCCGTAGAAATCGCCATTCTGGGCCTGCATCCACTTGTCCTGGGCGCCATGATAGTTGGTGTAGTAGGTGCCCAGGTAAGACAGGCCCAACTGATAGTCTAATTCATACGCCTTTGCCCGCAACACCACTGGCGCGGAGGCGGCATTCCACAGCAGACTCGGGTCTTCATAATACCCAGGCCCCAGGTTCGCCACCAAACCGGAGGAACTAAAGGTGGCGCCGATACTGCCCAGCCATTTGCGCAGATCGCCGTTGGGGAACAGGCCATAGAAATCGCCGTTCTTTGCTTGCATCCACTTGTCCTGGGCGCCGTGGTAGTTGGTGTAGTAGCTCCCCAGGTAAGACAAGCCCAGCTGGCAGTCCAGTTCATAGGCCTGGGGTCCGAGCACCCGTCCGGAAAAGCTTAAGGAATCCCCGTCGGCATCGCTGGCCGACAAGGCCAGGGTGAACTTGTCCTGGCCGATACTCATGGTCTGGTCGGCGATGGCGTTGAGCACCGGGGCCGACGGCAGCTGCCGGCTTTCCAATTCCTCGACGCGCAGCGGGGTCCGAGCGACACCGGACCTCCGCGAGCGTTTCAACCAAGAACGGAATTTTGCCAGGATAGACATAGAAATACCCCCTTTTGATAGCAACATTCCTGGGGCAACGGAACCGGCCAAGGGTAGAGCTGAGTCATCAGCTAGGGCAAAATGGTGGACAAAGTTGGAGACAACTTCCTGCTTTTGAAGTTGCTTGCCTCAACCTCCGGTTCCTTTCGACGGGATATCTAATAAATAGATGCCATTTTCCGCGTTGTCAAATTAATTAGGAAGGCGCCAACGGCCCCCAAAAAAACAGGATCACAAAAATAAAACACTCACGATCGTGTCGTGCCGAAATCGAAATAGCTGGAGCTCAGCAACTCGCGGCTTTCCAGCTCCTCCACGCGCAGCTGGGTCCGCGCGGGCCGTCGCAGGCGCTTCCGCATTGGTTTTTCCAAACCCAACCAAGAACGGAATTTGCACAGGATAGACAGGAAAGGATTTTCTCCTTGCGGGCACCGCAAAGGAGAACCGGCCCAGTGAAAAGGTGAGCCAACGCACTCTGGTTTTTTGTGGGGATGAAGTTGGGGAAAACTTCCTGTTTTTAGAGTGGCTTGTCTCAACCTTCCGGCACCGCTTGAAAAGATAAATAAAAATTATCCGCCCTCTTCCGAGATGTCAAGTAAGGAAAAAGGTCGCTGGGCAAAAAAGAGAAAAAAGTACCGAAACAGGTGCCATTCCGGCCAAGCTGAAAAAGATCCTCTTTATTTCTGGCGCCGCGATCTGGGCTTGCCCAAAATTCCCCAGGGGCAAATAGACCGACACGATCCAGTGGGATCATCGACGATCTCGTTGCGCGACCCTCTTTGCCGCCGCGGCTCGCGGTCGGTGGAAAAAAATCTTGCTTCGTCGATCCTGATTGTGGGATGATGCCTACTGCGCGGGGATTCTGGCAGCGGCTGCCGTAGGACAGCTCTTGGTAGCGAGCGAAAGTCCACAGTGGTTCGGTAACTTCGGCCCGAGGACATGTTGAGGAAAAGGAGGTGCCAGATGAAACTTACCAGCAGCGCTTTTACGGAGGGAAATCCCATCCCGAAAAAATATACCGGCGATGGGTCCGACGCGTCTCCGCCGCTGCAATGGTCGGGCGTGCCCGCGGGTACGCAAAGCCTGGCCTTGATCTGCGACGATCCTGATGCTCCGCGGGGAACCTGGGTGCACTGGGTGCTGTTCAACCTTTCCGCCGAGGGCACGGAATTGAAGGAAGGCGTTCCGGCCACGCCCACCTTGGCCGGCGGCGGCAAGCAAGCCAAGAACGATTTCGGCAAGCTCGGTTACGGCGGCCCGGCCCCGCCGCGCGGCAAGCCACATCGCTACTTCTTCAAGCTGTATGCCCTGGACACGCAAGTTCCGTTGAAAGAAGGAGCCGGCAAGAAGCAGCTCGAAGACGCCATGGCGGGCCATATCCTGGCCCAGGTCCAGCTCATGGGAATTTATGCCCGCTGAGATGCCGAGTGAATCTCGGTGGTCAGTCCCCCCTGCCGGGAGGGACTTTCACCAAAGCATCACCAACCCCACCAACACCCGCAGCCGGCAATAAACCGCCAGAACCTGCTGGGGGGTTTGCACGATGGGCTGCAGGGTAATGGCGATGTGCCGGCCGCCGACGGCCTCGCGCACCCGGAACGGCGGATCGACCTCGGCGGCCAGTTCCTGGCGCACGGCCGCCACCGTGCGGGCCACAAATCCCTGCTCCGGCCGGCCGATGACCTTGAACATGTACGGACCGGGAAAGGTGTGGGTGCTTTCCAATAGAGCAATGGCCGGCAGGTCGTTCATGAAAATGCTCCACCCAAAATAATAGAATTCTCGTTCCCTTCCAATCCAGAATAATTCTCGTTCCCTTCCAATCCAGTATAACAAATCTTCCACATTGCCGCACTCAATTGGTTTGTACCGGGTGCATTCCCGTTCCTGCGCCCGGTTTTTTTCGGTTACCATGATTCCCGGCAAAAAGAAAAGGGCGGCCCTGTTTTCAACGGCCTGGCCTTTCGACTAAGAGAAAAACCATTCTCGGTTGCAAAGCAAGTCCGAGGGGCTTGCACGGCGGCTTTTGGAACACAATCTGCGGGCCAGGTGTGCGCGCTGGTGTAGGCCGATTGTGGCAGGTAACGGATTCTGGCGCCACACGGGTGTGGCCCTGGAGCCATCTTGATACAATAGGCTTACAATCACAGGGAGTATGCCATGGCCCGAGCACGCGAACATCGAAACGGCAAACTGGAAGAAGCCTTGGCAACGCTGGCGCAATCCCACGAGATGATGCGGCAGTCACTGACGGACGCGCGTCAGACCCAGG
>CAZFGM010000241.1:7811-9584 GCA_964518515.1 uncultured Alcaligenaceae bacterium
CCTTCATCGCGACCGTGCCGGCAGGCGAATCCCAGGCTGTCCGCCACGTCGGCGATGACCGGCACGACGTTGAAATAGCGGTTCGAGGTGTGGATGCACAAGATGCCTTGCGGGGCCAGCTTGTCGAAGAGCAGGGCCAGGCCTTCCCTGGTCAGAAGGTTCACAGAGATGTCTTCGAGAAAATCGCGGGGGCAGATTTCCAGGACAATGACATGATAAAACCCCCTGGGCCCGCGCTGGGCCAGGGCCTGGCGCTCTTCCTGGTGGACAACCTGGATGATGCTGCCGCGTTTGTGGGCGTCGCGCACGAAGGTAAAGATCGGCGCCTGGCCTTTTTTCTTGGGCAGAGATAGCTGAATGGTGTTGGCGTCATTTTCATAGAAGTGCAGGTGCTGATAAGGCCGGGCGTAGGAGGCGAAGTTGCCGGTATACATGCCGACCACGGCAATCGGGGGTTCGGACCACAGTCCGCCCAGTTGGGCTACCGGCAAGGCCCCGCAGATGCCGACACTGTTGGGTCCGGCCCCAAGAGCCACGAGGGAGGCGGGCAGCCGGGCGTCGGCCCGGTAAGTATTCGCAGGCCCCTTGAACCAGTTGAACTTTTCCAGGACTACGCCCGCGGGCCCATTGCGATGATGATAGGTGGTGGCCAGGCGCTGGAATTCCCCAGGGAATTGCTGGCCCCGGTCAATTTTGCCCCGCAGGAGTACCCGGTACTTTTGCGGTTCGCGGGATTCCTCGGGCCAATAATTTTGCTCGCGAATCTCGATCCTGCCGACTTGATAAATGACGTTGGCGCCTTGATTCCAGGGGTCCGTGCTCGACCACCACATCTGCAAGAGAATGAGAAGCATGGGTGCACCTCCGTGGAGCAATGGGAAATTAAGAGCTGCGAGAGAATACTAATCTCTAAATTGCTCGGCTTCAAATAGTCAATAATCTACCGCGATTGCCGGAAACCGCTGTTCAGGGAAGCCCGAGCGCTGCTTTGAGGCAGGCGTCAACTTTTTGCATCAGCCCCGCGGACAGTTTGCCGATCACTCGGTCGATCCGGTCTGCGAAAACCGTAGCCAGGAAGAGGCCGCTCACCAACGAATCCTGTTTCACCCCGGCCGCCTTTCCTTCGGGGGTGGTAATGTCGATGAAAACGAAAGCCGGATCGTTGGCCGGGGTCAGGTTCTTCGTGATCTCCGCGACGAGGACGTGTGTGACCTTCGCGTTGTAGGCGTCGGCTTGCACTACCAGCGCGGGGCGTTTCTTCCCCCGCACTCCGCTGGCATGCGGAAACCGCGTCATCACCACGTCGCCACGATTCAGCTTCATGCGTTCTTCCCGTAACGGTCAAGGAGAGCCACCGACTCCTCCCGCAATCGGTCCATCTCCTCGGCTTCCCACGGGCTGTCGGCATACTCTCCACTCGCGAGGCGGTCGTACAGATCGGCCCGCAGCAAAACAAATTCCCATCCGTTGTCACGGACGCGGACCGCCCTACCTTCCTGGATCGATTTTCGCTGTTCTTCGGTGAGTTCAATCATAGCAATCTCCTTGCGAGCATCTTACCAAGAGAAGGATGCTCCGGACAAGAAATATCAGAACGGCTTTTCAGTTGCTACGTCCAGACGGCGGCCAACCCTATTTGACTGTCCTTCGACTCCCCCCTTAAGGATTTCTTTTCAAGTCCCTCAAAGTTCCCTCGCCAAAATGCAAGCTCGGCCCATCCGTCTTGTAGGCCCCCGTGCCGCCCTGGTAGCGGCGGCCGTGCCACCAGCCGAG
>CAZFGM010000242.1:0-9530 GCA_964518515.1 uncultured Alcaligenaceae bacterium
GGATTAGGAGCAGGATAAAGAGTAGGATTAGGATCAAAATGCTTTGGTCGTCTTTATCTTACTCTTGCTCTTGCCCATAATCCTCTTCCTCCTCCTCTTACTTTTTTTCTTGCTCTTTTTCAAACCAAAGAAACCACTGAACGATTACGAAGAAGATTTCCTTATCATGAAGTTTTGGAAGCTATTTCCGCCATGCTTTACCGCGTATTCGGCGCCAACGACCGCGGCCTTGCTCGAGCATCTGCACGGCCTCGGTTTCGCGGTCAGCGGCCATTTCCGCGGCGATGAGCAGGGCTGGTTCCGGGCCGAAGTGGTGTTTCCCGAAGCCGACGCCCGTGTTGCTTTGGACCGCTTTCTGGCCAGCGAGGAAGGCATTCGCCACCAGCTCAACACCTGGGCGGCCTGGCTGGAGTCCGCCTGTCCCGATCAGCCGCGCTGGCTCGGCCACCTGATCGGCAGCCGACAAATCTTTACCCTCACTTGCCAAGACGAAGATGCCGATTCGGCCATGGTTCAGGAGTTGTGCTTGAGCGCGTGTCGCTTTCTGGCCCAAGAAGCGGCCGGCATTTACCAGATTGACGGCCAAGGTTTTTTTCAGGCCGACGGCAGCCTGATCGTGCGTGAAACATGACTGGCTGAAAAAATGCCGGCCGATACCGGAGTTGAAACAGGGACCGGATTTCACCGTCCGCGGATTGTGGCCCGGCCACACCGGAGTTTTACTTCACCGAGGTGGCCTTGGCATTGCTGGAAAATATCTTGCTGGTGGTCAGGCCCAGGGCATTCACGGCCATGATCAGGGCCACCAAAACGAAGGTGATGCAGACGAGGTATTCCATGGCGGTGGCCGCGCGGCGCCGCCGGGCCCGTTGGCCTTTTTTCCGCCGGCCGGGAGCGGATCCCGAGGTTGGCGTCGGATCAACGTTGACAGGAATCCACATGGGTTCACTCCCAGCATTCATGAAAGAGGGAATCAGGCGGGTTGCCGCTCTTGGTCGCCGTCCGCATCAGCCGGTTTCAAGGCCGGCACGCCCTGGCGCTGGAGGGTTTCCAACATGCGGTTGAAGTCGTCGCGCATCTCGGTCAGGAAATCGCCGTCGCGCAGTTTGATGAGCCGCACCGGTTCGCCGTCGGCCACGGCTTGCATCGTCCTGCGGAAGCGATACAAGGGGCCCACCAGGCGATGGGAAAATTTGATGGCGTCGTAGGCCAGCACCGGAAACACGAGAACGAAAACCACCAAGGCCGGGTAAAAATCGAGGAAGAAGTTGAAATACTGCTCGAGTGGATTGCCCGGCCCTTCCTCAAGCAGGCGCCAGACAAACAGCAGGTTCCACAAAGAAACGGTGTAAATCAGCCAGTAGAGAAAAGTCCGCCACAGGAGTTTGGTCTGAAAACCATCGATCCAGACTTTTTTTCGGTCTTCGCGCATGACATCGCTCCAGTTGCGTTGGGCCCGGCCAAATTTCCTTGAGAACTCTTGCAAATATAGAATACAGATAGACGGGAGGCAAACGGAGGCGCCGAGGCCGCCTGGCCTACTACTACTAGCACCAAACGGTAAAACGGGGGCCCAGCGTAAGGGATGAGGCTGCACACTAACCCGAAGCGTCAGCGAGGGACGGGCGGCCAACCTCGCTGACGCTTCGGGTTAGTGTCGCATCCGAAAGTTAACACCAAACCCCGATTTCCCGTTTGGTGCTAGTAGCTCTTCCAAAACATCCTCTAGCTGCGCCGGATGTTTTTCCATTTCCCGGACTTCTTGGTCGGTAAAAGAAAAGGGTTTGTTTGTAAGAGCGAGGAAAGATTTTCGGTAGGCATCCCGTTCGGTTTGGACCTGGGCCAGGGCGCCGCGAAGGCGCCTACATTCTTTACGGAGCTCCTTGTATTTATGCTCCCAAGACGTGGATTCAACCCTGATTTTTTCTTTCGGGGACATGACAACCTCCCCACCTGTGGGAATGCTAGACTTACCGTGTTTATTTTACATCATCAATCAATGCCAAAGCTAGCAGAATGCGAATGGGTTCGAATTTAAGGTCTGCTGGCCTGCACCTTCCCCCGAAAATATTCGAGCGTCCTGCGCATGCCCTCGCGGCGGTCGATTTTCGGCTCCCAGCCGAGCAGGGTCTTGGCCCGCGTGATGTCCGGCCGGCGCACCTTTGGGTCGTCCTGGGGCAGCGGCTTGAAAACGATCTGGCTCTTGCTGACCGACAGCTCCAGAATCTCCTTGGCGAAATCCAGGATGCTGACCTCGTTGGGGTTGCCGAGGTTGACCGGCTCGTGAAAGTCGGTGAAGAGCAGGCGGTAAATGCCCTCGACCAGATCCAGAACGTAGCAGAAGCTGCGGGTCTGGCCGCCGTCGCCGTAGACCGTGAGCGGCTCGCCGCGCAGGGCCTGGCCCATCAGGTTGGGCACCACCCGGCCGTCGTCCAGGCGCATGCGCTCGCCGTAGGTGTTGAAGATGCGGACGATGTGTGTATTGACCTGGTGCGAGCGGTGATAGGCCATGGTCATGGCCTCGGCGAAGCGCTTGGCCTCGTCATAGACGCCGCGCACGCCGATGGGGTTGACGTGGCCCCAGTAATCCTCGCGCTGCGGGTGCTGTTCCGGGTCGCCGTAGACCTCGCTGGTGCTGGCGAGCACATAGCGGGCTTCTTTCAGCTTGGCCAGGCCGAGCGTGTTATGGGTGCCCAACGAACCTACTTTGAGCGTCGGAATGGGGTGCCGCAGGTAATCCACCGGGCTGGCCGGCGAAGCGAAGTGCAGAATGGCGTCCACCGGTCCATCGATCTCCAAGGGTTGCGAGATGTCGTGACGGCGGAAAGTAAAACGGTGGTGCGTGCGCAGGTGCTCGACGTTGGCGAGGCTGCCGGTGATGCAATTATCAACGCACAGGACCTCATGGCCCTCGGCCAGGAAGCGTTCGCACAGATGGGAGCCGATGAAGCCGGCCCCGCCGGTGATCAACGTTCGCATACCGGTCACTGAGGTCGCGGTTTTCCTGGGACCACCACGGTCACGGCGGCCGGTCCCTCCTTGGCTTCCTCCACCAGGATATGCCTATTCGCGGCCACATCGGTCAAGTCCTGGACTTTCCCGGACGGCCAGCGAATGGTGAGTTTATCAACTTTCGTCGCATCCGCCAGGCCGAAGTGAACCTGGGCCGGGGCCTGGGAACCAAAGCTGTTCAGCGGGTTGACGTCCCGAACCACCTGGCGTCCTCCTGGCAAATGGGCCACCAGACGAGCGCCGATTCCTTGGCGATTACTGGTGGGCACGCTTCCGGGTTTGCAATCCCCGCGCAGGCTGACCGTGAGATAGCTGCGCCGGGGGAACTGGTTTTCGAACAGCAGAAACGCGCCGCCGCCCGCCTGGCGAACGACCAGGTCGAGTTGGCCGTTGTTGCGGAAATCGGCGGCCACCACGCACCGGCCGTCGCCGTCGGAGTCCGCGCCGGTCAAATGACTGATTTCCACGAAATTGCGGCCCGGCCCGTCGGAGACATTCAAGTAAACCCGATTGCGTTCGAAACAGCTGAGATTATTCCTGGCGGGGATGTCCCAGGGATTTTCCACCCAGCTTTCATTGCGCTTGTCATCCATGGGACCCGGAGCGGGAACGCAACAATCGCGTTTGTAAGGCTGTGACACGACAGCGATCCATACGTTGTTTCAGCAGTCCGGTTTTTTGCGGTCGCGGCTGGCAAAGCCGCAGGTGGCATAAAGGTCCAAAAAGCCGTCGTTATCGAAATCCGCCAGGGCCGGCCCGTAAGACCAGCCGACGGCATTGACCTGGAATTTTTTGCCCACCGGCTCCAGGGCCAGATTGCCCTTGTTGAGATACAACTGGCTGCCGGCCACGAATTGGTTAATCTTGTGGAACTCCTCCGGTTTATAAGGGTGCCGGCAATGCTTTAAATTATCAAACACGCGCGCGCCGGCTTTGGAGTACATGTTTGCCGCAAACAGGTCCACGTTGTTATCGTTGTCAATGTCGCCACAGGTGGCGCCCATGGTGCCGAAATCGCCGGGGCCCGGGATTTCTTGCTTCCGGAAAGTTTTGCCATCGCCGTTGTTGATCAGGAAGATACCGCGGCCGAACTCGTTGGGGACATACAGATCGGGCCAACCGTCGTTGTTGATATCCAGCCACAGGGAGGTAAACGTGGAGCGCTGGCCGCCGTCGGCGCCGGCGGCGGCCGTGACGTCTTCAAACTGGAAGTTGCCCCGGTTGCGCCACAACACATTGCCCTGGCCGTGCCCGCTTTTGCCTTCCATCCAGGAATCGGTTTTCATCTTTCCGGACCGGCTGACGTAAAGGTCGAGGCGACCGTCCCGATCGAAATCGGCCACGGCAATGCCTACCGCCCTTTGATGCAGATGAAAATTGGTGAGGATTTCCTTGAACTGGCCTTGCTCATTGCGGAAAATGTGATCCCCGATAATCAGGTCCTCCCAGCCATCCCCGTCCAGATCGGCAAAAGCGACTACCATCGAATCCATGCGCCAAGCGGGCAGACCGACTTCTCGGGTGACATTCTTGAAGGTCCCGTCCGGCATCCTCTGGTACAGATACAAGCCGGAGGTATCCGCAATCAACAAATCCAGAAGGCCGTCGTGGTTATAATCACAGACGAATACCCCGCCGGGATTACTAACCGGCTTGCTTTCGGACTTCCAATTGTCATTAAAAAGGTGGGTGGCGATGCCCCGCGCCGCGGCCACTTCCTTGAACAACCACCGATCGGATTGAGCGATGGCGACCTGGGCAATCGTGCATTGTTGCAGCCAGCCTTTCTTGGCCAGGTTTTCTGCCGTGGGCTGAACGATGGTATAATGCAAATTAAGGACCACCTCGCATGGCTTGCCGGCCTGGGATTCGCCCGCCAGCCGCAAAATGCCAACGCCCTCCCACGAGCCTTCCAGCTGGTCCCGCCGCGCCGGGGACAGGGTCATCAAGGCGATGCTCACCTTCGGCGGTTTATTGAACCGTTGCCGATATTGCAGTAATTGGCCGACGAATTCCGGCCGGCTCACGGTTTTGAACTTGCCGTTATCCTCCAGACGTACCATGGTGAGATGCCCGGTTTTGCGGCTGATCTCGCGGGGCTGGTCCAGAATCCGGCCGCTGAAGTCGTCGGCCAATTCCCGCTGCATCCCTTCCCGGCTGGTGTCGCGCAAGGCCGCTTCCAGCGGCTTGAAGCCATCCTCCCGCAAAATGTTGCCGTGGTGTTCACACAGCCACAAAAAGGCCCGGTCTTGTTTATCGAGCAGCAATCCGTCGCCGGCTGGTTCTTTCGGCAAGTAAAAAAAAAGAACGAAGCCAACAACCCCAAGCGCGGCAACCACGCCCAAGGTTATTCCCGCTTTTCGGCCCCAAGCGCCTTTGATCAACCGCTGCATGTTATTCTCCTTATGGCCACGGAAAAGGGAATTCCCGAATGGAAAAGGTTACTATAAGATACCGGGGCGTTTTCCCTTTGGACAAGAGAAAAATTGGATTATTTGTTCGTCGGGTCGTCGGTCGTCGAGGAGGATCGCCCCAAACCCGAGGGGGCCACGTTGCCGAGCACCGCCGAGGGCCTCATTCCCGTTGAGCACCACCAGGTTGTGCGGCCATTTGTCCAAACGCCAACGGCACGACCCAAGGTGAAGCGTTCGAAAATACAAGCCTCCTTGGTCGGTTTCCCGGTATCATCGAGGGCGACTGCACATGCCGACTTCCTCAAAACAACCGCTCAAACGATCGGCATCCCAGCCGGTCTTGGGTAATTCCTTACCTTTATTTGCCGCTGGTTTCAAGGACCTGCAACCAATACTGGGCGCAGCGCCGCCCGCGGGAACCGAAGGGGCCGGACGCCAGGGCCTCGTGGAAAAGATCCTGGGCCGCGGCGGAATTCCCCGCCTCCAGGGCCAGCAAACCGCGCAGCACGTTGCCATAGGAGTTTTTCTGCATCAGCCCTAGCAAGTATCTGAATTGATCCGGGAACCAATCATCCCTGTTAAGTAACAAGGGGGGGCCCCCGCTGAGGCGGCGGCAATTTTCCAGGATTTGTTGACTGATTCTGAGCGCCAGGGCCGCGTGCACGGGCATGTCGCGGTGTTTTTTTGTCTTCTTATCGTACCATTCCGGCCGGGTGACCTCCTTGACCCGCATCTGGTCCAATTCTTTATCGGCCCGATCGTATTGGCCCTGGGCGGCGGCCAGGTAAAACTTGAACCAGTTGTAGGATTGCTCGAGCAGAGTTCTCTGGTGCTCGGGGGTCAGCCAGGCCTGGACTTCTTCCAGGCGGCCGGTGACGAGCAGCAGGTGAATTTCCGCATGGAGGCCGGCGGCGCCAAAGGCGGACACATCCGAATTCAATAGCACGGTTAAGGCCTTCCCCGCCAGGCCGTACTGGGCGGCCATCTTCGCGCGATCCACAACGCGGGCCTTGTCGGCATCTTCCTCGAACTTCTCCACCTTTTCTTGCAAAAATTCCCGGCGCCTGGTCACCTCCTGCTCCAGGAGTTTCACATTCTTGGCCGCCTGTTGGGCGGTTTCCCCGGGCCGGGGGCCGGCGGCCTGGTAGGCTTTCCACTGGCCTTCCAGGTGCTCCACAGCCAGGTCCAGATAATTTAACCGCCGGTACATGAGGTACAGCCGTTCGTGAGCTTTATCTGCCAGATGCGGATTTTCCTGACCCTCCTTGGCGCTGGCGGCCCCTCCGGGAAACCGCGGCTGAACGCGTAAGGCCTGCTTAAAGGCGACGATGGCCTGAATCTCGCGGAGTTGGGCCAATTCCGGCATTTCCGGGTACCACAGGCTTTCGCGGGTATACTGGCTCAAGCGGTAATAAGCCTCTCCCAAGTAAAGCCAGGCGCCCGCTTCATCGGGGTTTGTCGCCAGCGCCCGCCGGGCCGCCCGGATCGCCTGCCACAGCAATTCCAGCGGCGCATCATCCAGGTGGCCATGGAACACCTCCCAACCAAGCTTGAGAGCTAGATGCTCGTTCACGCTGACGGCCTGCGCATCCAGCCGATCGGCTTTTTGCGGCACCCCCGCGAGCAAACTGGCGCGCAAGAACATGTCCACGATGTTGGCCGTTCCTTGTCCCGGCAGGGTCATCCCGTGTCCCGGCAGGGCTCCGCTCACCATGCTGGCAATGACGTGATTTTGCCAGGCGGGAAAATGGCGTTTTTTCCAGGCGGCGTTGTCTTTCCATGTGTCAAAAGCATGCAGATACAAGGCGGCTTCTTTGCGTTCCGGGGATGGCGGCGGCGGTAGCTGGTGAAAGGCGTCCCAGACCCCGGGGGTTTTCGCCCAGCGCGGCGCTCCTTGCGGCGGCGCCGGCAGCTGGCCGGCGTCGTAGGCCCGGCGGATCAGGTCGATCTTGGCGAAGCGGGCAAACCGATCCTTGCCCTGCAACTCGGGATCCTGCCAGCCGCAAACCAGCACGCCCCCTTCCCAGTACAACAGCGGCCATTCCTGGGGATTTTCCAGCAGGCGGGGCAGGAAAACCGCCAGTTCCTTGTCGGCGAGGATCAGGTGATGAATGTGCCGCCGCCGCAACACTTCCCGCCACGGGACAGGGGCGGGCGGACCATCCCCGCTCAACAGGCCTTGGCGCAGGATTTTCACGTCGGCCATCGCTTCCGAGGGCACGACGCGCTGATCCAGGAAAACTTTTTCCCGCGGACTATACCAGGCCAGGTAATGGCCAACGTTAGGGTTGAAATTCAAGGCCCCAAATGAAGAATCCAACAGGCCTTCCTCGTGCCACTTGTCGAGTTGCGCGGCCAACCGGACCAGGGATTGGTTGGGCTCCAGCGACCAGCGCCGCGGACCAAAGGGCGGGGGTTGCAACCAGCCCGGCCAGGCCGCCCAGACCAAGGCCAGCCCTGCCAGAATCGTGACCACGCGGCCCCGGATCGACCAGGCCGGGACCCAGCGCCCGCGCCGCCTGGCCGCGAATTCTTGCATATTCACCGCCAGCAGAGGCCCGGCGGCAACCGCGAACAACCCAATGGTCGTGCTGTCCACCACGCTTAACAGGAAAAAAACCAGCCATACCAGGCCACGCCACCACTGCCATCCCGCGTAATTCAGCCCCAAAGAGAGCAGGCTCAAAAGCACCAGCAAAAAGTAAATCTGCCCCGTCAAACAATGGCCCGGAGAGGATACCAAATACCCGCGCGAAAAAGGCGATAACCCTTCCGTCAGCGAGCCGTTGACCAACGTTTGCCAAGGTAGAAATAGGAGAGCATGAACATGGTGGGGATTGAGCAGGCAGACCAGCACCAGGGCCACCGGCACCAGACCAGGTAGAAAGGCGGTGCCCGGAGTGGTCGGGGATCGGGGGGCTGGGATTTTCTGACCCAACCAGACAAGACCGGCAACCACGGGGCCCAGGAAAAACCAGCTGTCGCAGTTGACCCACAACAGCTGAATTACCAACAAAGGCCAGTAAGGTTGGACTTGTTGAAGAACCCAGGGGCCTCCCAGCGGCTTCCTGTGGGGTCGGGGATGGTGCACGAACCACAGGGTCAAGGCCAGGAAAACCAGGGAGAAGATCACCGGCTGCATTTCCAGTTGGAAGCCCAAGGTCAAGAGGGCCACCGCCCCACCCACGGCCGCCATCCACAGACCCGCGCCGGTATCGCCCAACCGGAGCAGCAGGGCGCCCAGGCCGGCCACCAGCAAGCCCTTGAATACGATCAACCCCGCTCCCCCCGCCAAGCCATGCACGCCGAATACGATCAGGTCGTACAACCAGCCGAATGGGAAATCCCCGGCAAAAACGCCTTTTCCCCTGGCCAGGTGCTGCCACAGGTCGCTGTTGGCGGCGGGGAAAGAAACCAGGAAAAATCCCAGGAGCAAAACGACTACGACAAGAAATCCTTCCAGGAGCGCCAGGCGGGTAGGTGAGGCCAGGGATGCCGGGGGACTTTCGCGGGTTTCTTTGTTTTCCAGTAGCGCCGTGGCCGGGGGATTTGCCGTAATGGGGGCGGCATTTTCGGGAGAATCTGTCATGGTCCGGCCTCTTTCTGGGCCCGCAGCTGGAAGCGCGCTCTTTGTTGGCCCTGGAAGTCGCTTTTGTAACAAAATAATCGGGAAGGATCAATTAAGCGGCTGTTTCCAGCCCCGTGAACGGGGCTGAAACCTCACCCACTTCTTTGCTACAGTCTCCTTTTTTCGGCATGGTTCCAAGAAACCAAAAATTGAACCATGCCCCCTTTTTATAACCAGCCAACGGGAAGAATCAAGTTGCGGGGGAATCACCGGCGGGTCATTTTCCCACGATATTATTTATTATTTTTAATTTTTTTCTCCTTGACAGGAAAAAAAAAACCGAGAGAATTCGTTGTAGTAGAAAAGCGACAAACAAGGGTAAACAAAAGTTTATTTCGTATTTGAAACCCTCAAAGGAGGTTTAGTATGTCTTTTTTCCGCCGCATCTGGAAAAAACCGCGCGCCTTCACCCTCATCGAGTTGCTCGTGGTGATCGCCATCATTGCGATTTTGATCGCCCTGCTGGTGCCGGCCGT
>CAZFGM010000243.1:0-9499 GCA_964518515.1 uncultured Alcaligenaceae bacterium
CTTGAAACCAAAAACTTCTCCGCGCCGTTCGGAGAAGTTGGGAAAATAGAAACTAACTGCTGACTGCTGACTGCTGACTGCTGATTTTTGACTCCTTCTATGACGACGCGCTTACTCATCGGTCTCTCATCGGGCAGCAGCCTGGATGGGGTGGACGCCGCGCTGGTGGAAGCGACGGGCGTGGGGATGGATCTGCGCCTGCGGCTGGTGCATTTCGCGCAGCAGGAGTATCCGCGCGACTTGCGCGAATTAATCGGCAAGGTAGGGTCGGCCAGCGTCACGGCGCGGCAGGCCGGCCTGGTGCACCGGTTTCTGGGCGAGATGTTTGCCGCCACGGCCCGGCGGGTGCTGGAGCAAGCGCGCGTCAATCCGTTGCACGTCTTGTGCCTGGGCTGTCCGGGGCACACGGTCTGGCACGAGACCGACGGGCGGACGCCGTCCTCGCTGGGGCTGGGCATGGCGGCCATCGTCGCAGAACGCACCGGGCTGACCACGCTCAGCGATTTTCGCACCCGCGACCTGGCCGTCGGCGGCCAGGGCTATCCGCTCACGCCGCTGGTCGATTCCTTGCTCTTTCATCAGCCGGGGGAACATCGCGTGCTGGTGCACCTTGGCGGCCTGACCAGCGTCGTGTCGCTGCCGGCGGACGGCCAGGTCCGCAACCTGTTCGGCTTCCAGGCCGGGCCGTGCAACCTCCTGTTGGATAGTCTTATCGGCCTGGTCACCGGCGGACGGGAAACCTACGACGCCGGCGGCAAGCATGCGGTGCAGGGGCGCTGCCTCGAGCCGTTGCTCGACCGCTGGCTGGCCCATCCGCTCCTGCACCGCCGGCCTCCCAAGACACTGTCGCGCCAGGTCTTCGGCGAGGACTTCGTGTGCCAGGCGGTGCAGCAAGCCCGGCAAGTCCAGGGCAGCCTGCACGACCTGTTGTGCACGGCCACTCACTTCGTCGCCCGCGGCCTCACCCAAGCCCTGCGTGCTTTTTTGCCGCAACCGCCGACCCGTCTGGTGCTCAGCGGCGGCGGCGTCCGCAATGGCTTCCTCTGGCACCTCCTCCAGCAGCAATGGCCCGACCTGCCGCTCGAGCGAACCGATAAGTATGGCATACCCGCCGCCGCCCGCAAGGCGGTGGCCTTCGCCGGCCTGGCCGCCCTGACCCTGGACGGCGTGCCGGGCAATGTGACCGGTGTTACCGGCGCCAGTGGCCGGCGTTTGCTGGGCAGTCTCACCCCCGGCTCGACCAGCAACTGGTCCCGCTGCCTGGCCTGGATGGCTGCCCAGACCACGCCGCTTCCCCTGGCCGCCGCGTAAGGAATGCGTCATGGCTTTTGTTCATGAAGTCCTGGTCAACGATGAGCAACTTGTCCCGCATTCATGGGATGCAGTGAGAGCGGAGATTCTTTGTCTGAGGAGCAGGCCTCACACCACCATCTTCCTCGGCGGCCGGAACGGCCAGATGATGATGGAGTTCGTTGAAGACAAAGGTTATTACATCAGTTCTTTTGGAGAGGGAGAGTTGGAAGAGTGGCTTGCAGTTGATAGCAACCTTTCCGGTGATTGGATTGAGGTTGACATTTCAGGACATGTAGATGATGTGCCGAGAAGAGTCCTCGTTTCCGAGGCGATCGCCTTGGATGTGGCCAAGGAGTTCTACGGGTCGGGTAAACGAACACAGGGGCAGTCGTGGGTGAAGCAGCGCTCCCGGTGCGCCTTCCGCGAGCTTTTGCAATACTTGCCGGGCCTGCGGCGTGCCGATGAGTTCCAGGACTTCCACGGCGCGAACAGCCCGCAGACCCCCAACCTGGTAAAGGACAGCAGCAGGAGCTTGAAGCGCAACATGGCATGGGTATCTCAAGGAATGGGGATTAAGGCGATTATAAGCAAGTGCCGGCTAAAGCACCAAGAAAAACATGCTGACGCACGTTGGCGGCCTTTCCTTGACAGGTCCTTTAGGGTTATACTCAGGAAAGGCTGAATCAACGCTGACGTGCCAAGGAGTCCTTCTATGATCTCGTCGGAATACCGGACTAACCGGGCTGCCTTCCCACGTTCGGAGCTGGAGAAGTATCGCGGGCTGTGGATCGCCTTTGCTCCGAATGGAACCCGGATCATCGCCAGCGGCCCAACGCTTGACCAGGCGGACGAGCAGGTAAGAGCCGCGGGGGAAGATCCCAATGAGGTGATTTTCGAACGCGTGCCGGGGCCGGACGACGACATCTGTCTTGGCAGTGAGGAGTTTCGCTCATGCTTCAATTCCCCTACCTCGATGAACCCCTGAGTGGCCCGCCGCCCCCTTCCCTCCCGTCGGGCGCTACCGTTCGATACCGCCCGCTCATTCCAATCACCGTGATTGGTCCAATTCAGCCGTGCCGTGGTTGACAGTGGCGGGGATGATACCGTGTTCCCATTCGATGTGCTCAGGTTGATCGGCACTGCGCCTCGGCCGGATACGGGGCATCGCATTGGTTGGCGGGGTAATCCGCACCCGCTGCGCTTCGCGGATGTGGAGCTGGAGCTCGCGGATGATGCCTCCAGCTACCGTTGGCCGGCCGTCATCGCCTTCTCGCCGGCTCCTCTCCCCTATCCGATTCTCGGCAACGCGGGCTGCCTGAATTTCTTCGATGTCCGTTTGCTCGGCGCTGATCTTGTGGTCCATTTGGAAACCAACTGGAAGTATCCCGGCAGCAAACCTTGAATTGTCTTGGTGCTGTCGCGCCCGAACAGCAGCACGGGGCGGCTCAGTTGTCCGAAACCGTGCTCCCAGGAGCGGACGGCGCCCGTGTCAATGTCTGCTACAACAATGGTACCTCGGACGGTGGGCACGGCCAGCATCTTGTTGTCGGGGCCGTCAGCACTCATCACCACCGTCTCGACCCGCTTCGTGTGCCCTTTGATGGTGAATTTCTCCTGGCCTGTCACTGTGTCCCACATCTTTACCGTTCCATCCGCGCTCCCCGAGAAGACGCGTTGGCCATCGGCGCTAATCAGGAAATTTTCCACTCGTTCATGATGGGGATTCCACCCCATCTTGGGGTCGAGGTCAAAGGCGAAGCTTGGGAAAAGGTAACCCGATTTGCCTCCTTTGTCGGGACGCCTGCAAATCGGCCGGCGCCTCGAGGAAAGATTTTGTTTCTTCCCCTGGAACCAGCGCTATAATTGAAGCACGGGCGAGCGGCAGCTTCGCCTGGCGAGGTTACCATGGCGCACGACGGCCTGGGGCTGTGGGCGGCCCCACCCCGAGCGGATTTCCTTTGGCCGATTTTGCTCCTGGTCGGAGCAATGCTTGTCGGGGCGGTGATTATTCTCTGGGTGGATCGCTGGCGCAAACGGGCGGCTCGGGCGTCGCGGCCGGAAGACGAGTTGCCGTCGTTTCAATCTCTTTACGAGAAAGGCGAGCTTTCGAGGGAAGAGTTTGCCAAGATCCGCTTGCGCCTGGAAAAGAAGGCCCCACCGCCGGCAGCGGCGGCGCCTCCGGACTCTCCGAAAGGGCCGGCGATTCCCGACAACTCCGCGTAGGTGGTTTTACCTGGGGTGATGAAAAGTTGGCCTTGCTGGGAGGGAGAGAGCCTTTCATCCTATTTTTTGTTTCGTCTTCGCAACCAATTGATGAAATTCAAGTTATGTCGTCGCAACAGAAACAGGATGAGGTTGATTTGCCTGTCCAGACCAACTTTTCATCACCCCAGGTTTTACCCTCCGGCACTTCACGGCCCGGACCTGAGGATTGCCGCGGCCGGTTGGGCCGGTCCTGTCTCCTGAAATCGCTTGCGAATCCGGCAGTTAGAGCGTAAAATTCGACGGGAACCAGTGTGCGCTTTTTGGGCCGCCCCCGGGCGGTCCCCCAGCGCCAACCTAGGAGTGTGCATGGCGACCAAAGACACGGGCCCCGGCAACGGCGGTCGGCGGCCGACCCCCGGCAACCCCGCCGGCCGCAACCGCAATGCCTTCTGTTCCTTTTGTCGAAAAAGTTATCGCGACGTCGGCCCGCTCGTGGAAGGCCCCGGGGACGTCTACATCTGCGGCGAATGCATCGAATTGTGCCAGTCCATCATCGATCAGGAAAAACGACGCCGGGGCGTCACCAAGAGCCTGGTTACCCACATCCCCTCGCCCCGCTCCATCAAGGACAAGCTCGACCAATACGTCATCGGCCAGCACCGGGCCAAGAAAGTCCTGTCGGTGGCCGTGCACAACCACTACAAACGGCTCAGCCTCGGCGAGGAAGGCCATCAAGACGTCGAAGTCGATAAGAGCAATATCCTGCTCATCGGCCCGACCGGCAGCGGCAAGACCCTGCTGGCCCGCACCCTGGCCAAGATCCTCGACGTGCCCTTCGCCATCGGCGACGCCACCACGCTGACCGAGGCGGGTTACGTCGGCGAGGACGTCGAGAACCTGCTGCTCAAGCTGTTGCACGCCGCCGACTTCGACATCGAGGCCGCCCAACGCGGCATCGTTTACATTGACGAGGTGGACAAGATCGCCAAGACCACCCAGAACGTCTCGATCACCCGCGACGTTTCCGGCGAGGGCGTGCAGCAAGCCCTGCTCAAGATGCTGGAAGGCACCGTCAGCAACGTGCCGCCCCAAGGGGGCCGCAAGCACCCCGAGCAGCAGTACATCCAGGTCGATACCACCAGCATTCTGTTCATCTGCGGCGGCACCTTCGTCGGCCTGGAAGACACCATCGCCCGCCGCACCGGCAAGAAGACCATCGGCTTCGGGGCCGTGCCGAATTTCCGCGAGGACGACCTGGGCCAGCTCCTGGGCCAGGTCACCAGCGACGACCTGGTCGAGTACGGCATGATCCCGGAGTTTGTCGGCCGCCTGCCGGTGATCGCCCCGCTCGACCCGCTCGATGAAGAGTCGTTGGTCCGCATCCTGACCGAGCCGCGCAACGCCCTGGCCCGGCAATATCGCAAGCTCTTCGAGATGGAAGGGGCCGAATTGGAGTTCACCAAGGACGCCCTCAAGGAGATTGCCCGCCGGGCCCGCGCGCGCGACACCGGCGCCCGCGGTCTGCGCAGCATCGTCGAGGAAGTCATGACCGACATCATGTTCGAGCTGCCGGAAATGGAGGTCAAGGAAAAATTCGTCATCACCGAGGCGGTGGTCCGCGGCGAAAAGCCGCTGTTCGAGAAGAAGGTGACGGATAAGAAGAGCGCGTGAGTTTCAGGCTCAGGCGTCAACAGTTCAATCTCAAAAGTCTCAGATCTTTTTGAGATTCAGCCCTTCGTAAATATTCGCCTAACCCGTTTTCTCCTGGATGTCGATCTGGGCTTCGGGGTGGCGCTGCGGCAGGGTCTGCCAGGGCCCCTGACGAATCTGCGGTAGATACTGGCGCACCACGCAGGCCGACGTGGACATCGCCGAGGCGGCGCGGGTTCCGGCCGAGATAACAAATGGTGCGTTGCCGCACGCGCCCACCGGGGGAGCGGACGGTTTCGACAAGGGAATAGTAGATGTAGGTTACGCCCCCGCGCTGCTGAGAAATCCTGCGAAGGAACATGACAGCCTCCGGTGCCGCTGTGCAGTGTAGGCACGCGCGGGTAGAGGCCGCAAGAGGGGAATCCTTGGTGGTGACGGTGCAGTGGGAGATCGCCGCGCGGTTGCTGGCCCGGCCGGGGCGGAAAATTTACGGCGCCCTGGGGGCACTGGTGCAAAGCCTGGCCGACGTGCGGCTGATTCGCCGACTGCCTCCGGCCGTATTCTGGCCGCGGCCGAAGGTGGCCTCGGCGATGGTGCTCCTCCCACCTGGTTTATCCCAATAGCTTGGTCATTTCGATTTGATAGCAAGTCGTGTTGGCGTTGGCGGTGAACAGGTACTTGCCATCGGCGGAAAAGGCCAGGTTTTGAATGTGGCTGTCCACTTCTTTCAGGGCCACTTCGTCGCCGTCGGCGTTCCAGAAGCGGAGGGTGCGGTCTTCACTGGCCGAGGCCAGGAGGGTGCCGTCGGGGGAGTAAGCCAGGGCAGTGAGGGTGGCGTCGTGGCCGGTGATTTCGGCCACGACTTCCTGGCTGTGCAGGTCCCAGAGCCAGATGGCGTTTTCGAGCGAGGCGGAGGCCAGCCGCTGGCCGGAGGGGTGAAAGGCGACGGCGGTGCTGCCGCCGGCGAGAGTGGCGATTTCGCAGCGTTGGTGCAAATCCCACAGGCAAACGGCGCCGTCGGTGCCGCCGGTGGCCAGCCAGTCGATGCCGCCGACGGCCAGCAGTCCGCCCTGGGGATGAAAGGCCAAAGCCTGCACGGCGCAGCCGTCGAGGGCATCGGGGATGATCAGGATGGGTTCGCCGTCGGCGGTCCGCCACAGCCAGACGTCCAGGCCGGTGGCGCTGGCCGAAGCCAGAGTTTGGCCGTCCGGGCTGAGGGCCAGGCCGGTGATCGGTTCTTTGGGTTCTTCCGGATATTCCCAGGCGGCTCTGGCTTGGCCGGTGGCCGCGTCCCAGAGGCGAATATTTTTGCTGGCGGCGGCAAACACGAGCTTGCCGTCCTTGCTGAATCCCAGGGCGTGGACCACCTCGGTTTCGGCCAGAGGCACGGGGTTTTGCCGGCTCGCCAGGTTCCACACGCGGGCGGCAGTGCCGCCGCCGTTGGTGGCCAGGCGCTTGCCGTCGGAGCTGAGGGCCAGGGTGGTGGCGGTTCGCGGCCGGGCGCTGCTGCCCAACAAAGTTTGGCCGGACTGCGGGTCCCAGAGATGGATAAGCCGGTCGCCGCCGGCCGCCAGGCGCTTGCCGTCCGGGCTGAACGCCAGGGTGCGGACTTCGGCGTCCGGCCCCTTGAGAACCTGATGGCATTTCTTGGCGGCAAAATTCCACACGTGGATTTGGGGCGCTGAATCCGCGCAGGCCAGCCACTGGCCGTCGCGCGCAAACGCCACCGCGGTCACCTGGGGGGCATGGTCGTTGAGCAGGATGACCGGTTCGCGTGTCCGCGCGTCCCACACGCGGGCGGTGGTGTCCCAGCCGATCGAGACCAGGAAATCGCCGGCCGGATGCCAGGCCAGGGCGGGAATGCGGTCGGTGTGTCCGGTCAGAGTGCCCAGCAGCTTGCCGTCGGCCGTGTCCCACAAGGCGATGTTCTTGTCCTCGCCGGCGGAAGCGAGCCGGGTGCCGTCGGCATTGAAGGCCACGGCGCTGATTGGCCGCTGGTGCAGGCGGAATTCGCGGACCAGGTGATGGCCGGCGGCGTCCCACAGGCGGACCACGCCGTCATCGTGGCCGGTGGCCAGAAAGGCCGGGTCCGGATGAAACGCCAGGGCGGTCACCCACGACGGCTGCGGCACCGCGGTCAGCACCTGGCCTGACGACGTGTCCCAGAAGGTCAGGTCGTTGCTGGCCGAGGCCAACACCCGCGCGTCGGGGCTGAAACACCACAAGGTCTCCAGGTCGCTGAGGGATTGCCATTCCAACTGTTGGCCCGTGGCCGGGTTCCAGTGCCGCAAGACGCCCAGTTCTTCTACCGACCAGAGCGTGCCGTCCGGCGCAAACGTCAAAGCCTGCAAATCCCCGTCGGTGCGCAACAGGGGATCGCCGTAAACCTGGGCACTCGACAAAAGACCGGCGGACAAGACAGTTGCCATGCGCTGCTCGATTCGTAAAAGACGGGACCGCGGTTCTCTGGAAAATTTTACAACAATTTTGCCGCGAAGGAAATCACCGCGGGGTAAACTTGAAGAAATCTTTCGGCCGCAAGAAAACGTTGCCGGAATTGACCGGCACAGCAGGCAGAAGCGGTTTTCTGAGGGAAACCGGGATTATCCTTGTCCCCGGTTTTTCAGTCTCGGTCTGCGAACGAGATATTGCCCGGATTCCGCTGGCCCGTCCCCAAGGGACGGGCTTGGGTTTAATGGCGGAAGTGGCGCACGCCGGTGAACACCATGGCCAGGCCGTGCTCGTCGGCGGCCGCGATGGAGTCGGCGTCGCGCACCGAACCGCCGGGTTGGACCACGGCGCGGACGCCGGCGCGCGCGGCTTCGTCCACGTTATCGCGGAACGGAAAGAAGGCGTCCGAGGCCAGCACGCTGCCCCGCACCCGCTCGCCGGCCTTGCGCACCGCCAAGTGCGTGGAATCGACGCGGCTCATCTGCCCCGCTCCCACCCCGACCACCTGGTAATTCGTGGCCAGCACGATGGCGTTGCTTTTCACGTGCTTGGCGACGATCCAGGCAAATTGCAAGTCCACCATCTCCGCCGGCTTGGGCACCCGCTTGGTCACGACCCTGGCCTGGGCAAAATCATCGGCCGGGCCGTCGCGCGTCTGCACCAACAGGCCCCCTTCGACCCGGCGATAATCGAGGGACCCTCCCTTGAGGGGGGAGGATGGATTCAGAGGGCCGGTCTTTAGCAGCCGCACGCTTTTCTTCCAGGTCGGTCGGTTGGTCAGGATCTGGAGAGCGGCGGCGCTGTAAGCGGGGGCGATGATGCATTCAATGAAGCGGTTCGGCTCGGTGATGTGCAGGGCCGTGGTTTCATCGACTTCACGGTTGAAGCCGAGGATGCCGCCGAAGGCGCTGAGTGGATCGCCTTCGTAGGCGCGGTCGAAGGCATCCATCAAGGTCTCGCCGACGGCGGCGCCGCAGGGGTTGTTGTGTTTGACGACGACCGCCGCCGGGGCGGCAAACTCGCGCACCAGGTTCAGGGCGCTATCCAGGTCGAGAAGGTTGTTGTAGGACAGCTCCTTGCCGTGCAGGACCTCAGCGGTGGCCACGCAGGGGTGCCGGCATTCGGGCTCGACGTAGAAGGCAGCCTGTTGGTGCGGGTTCTCGCCGTAGCGCAACGGCTGCCGGCGGCGGAAAGTCAGGTCCAGCTGGGCCGGCAAGGCCTCCGCCGGGCCGCCGCGGCGGGCGAAATAGCCGCTGATGGCCCGATCGTAGGCGGCGGTGCGGGCGAAGGCGGCAGCAGCCAGCTTTTCCCGTGTGGCCAGCGTCAGGGCCCCGTGATGGGCCGCAAGTTCCTCGAGCAGACCGGTGTACTGGCCGGGATGGGTGAGGATGGCGACGTCGTGATAATTCTTCGCCGCCGCCCGCACCATCGACGGGCCGCCGATGTCGATGTTCTCGACGATGTCTTCATGACTGCTGCCCGGCTTGGCCAGCGTCGCCTCGAACGGATACAGGTTGCACACCACCAGGTCGATGGTGGCAATATTCTGTTTTGCGAGCGTGGCCTGATGGTCGGCATTGTCGCGAACGGCGAGAATGCCCGCATGGATGCGCGGGTGCAGGGTCTTGACCCGGCCATCGAGGATTTCGGGAAAACCGGTGACAAGGGCAATGTCGCGTACCGGCAGCCCGGCCTCGGCCAGGGTCTTTCGCGTGCCGCCGGTGGAAATCAAGTCCACGCCGATTTGCACCAGGCCACGGGCCAGCTCGACCAGCCCGGCCTTATCGCTGACGCTGAGCAAAGCCCGGCGGATGGGGCGCAGGGTCATGTATGAGTCCTCCGACCGTTCAGGGATGCTTTCCGTTAATCATGATAGTAAAATCAAGGAACGGCGCTTGAG
>CAZFGM010000244.1:0-4081 GCA_964518515.1 uncultured Alcaligenaceae bacterium
CGACGATTTCAAAAAGACGGAGAGATTTGCCCGGGACTTCGGCTATGGCCACATCGCGTTCCACGGTTTCCTCATCCTCGGCCGGAGTGCTGGCCTTTCAGATTCCGACCGAAACCGCCTCCGCTGGCGGACGGAGAAGGTTCGCGTCGATCCCATGCCATCAAATGTCTGACTTTGGATGATCTTTATCAGTACTTGGAATGGCGCAGCAAGATCTATTCCCAGGCTTCCAAGCTCGAGCGCCCGCGTGTCGGTTATTGGCCGATCGGTTTACGCGATCTTTTGCCGGCACTCCCGGTCCCTCTCACGGCTCCGGACCCCGACGTGCCCTTGGACTTGAAAGCACTTCTCAATCGCGTCTGCGATGAGGCCAACTACGGCAAGTACATTTACGCAGAAGATCCGCAACCCGGGCTGTCGCCGGAAGACGCGGCCTGGGCGAGGCAATTTGTTCCGGGGGCAAAATAGGTTGCCGATTCCCGCGCGATCGCTTCGGATCGAGCTTCGGAGTGAATACTGGCGGAAGGAATTACCCTGGAAAACTGGTTTTGGGGAGGCACCGTGGCGACCGCCGTTCTCTTGGCCGAAGCGCCGCTGGGGCCTATCCCCTGAGCTTCCTCGGCCTGGCGTTCGCCGCCCTGGCGGGGGCGTCGAGCCACCAGGCCGGGAAAAACCTGGCGGCGATAAATCCCCTTGCTGACTTGCGGCAATGGGACATGCAAAAAAATGCAACAGGCCCGGCGACGAGGAAAACGGTCTGGGAGCAAACGCACTTGACATCACCTCGATGTGCGTTTCACGGTCACCAAAAACAAGCATTCAGGCGGGTTCCGTTCAACTGCCACCTTGGGATGTCACCCGGGGCAGCGATCCTTCGCGCCCTGTGCCTGTTGGCCCTGGGCGCCTCCGAACGGCGGGCAATCGATGTGCCCCTGCCAGCGGGCGTCGTCGCGGTCGGGGAAATCGCCGCGGAAATGGACGCCACGCGATTCCTCGCGGGTGCGGGCCGAGCCGATCATGAGGCGGGCCAGGGTGAGGAGGTTTTGCAGCTCCCAGCCAGGCCGGCCGTCGAACTCATGCCCCAAAACATAGCGGCACCAGAAGGCCACGTCGTGCTCGGCCTGCTCCAGGCCGGCCCGGTCGCGGACCACCCCCATATGCCGGACCATCAGGCTGCGCAGCGAATTGGTGATGTCGGCCACGTCGAGTGGTGAGTGGTGAGTGGTGAGTGGTGAGTGGGGAGCCGCGTGCGTTTCTTCTGCCATGGCGAACCGGCTGAGGATGGGCAGGGCGGTGAAGGTGTCCGGCATCTGGCCGGCCAAAGCCGCGGCGCCGCGGCCGCAGGCGCCGCCAAACACTAAACCCTCGAGCAGGCCGTTGGAAGCCAGGCGGTTGGCGCCGTGCAGGCCGCTGGAGGTCACTTCGCCGGCGGCCCACAGGCCGGGCACCGTGGTCCGCCCCTGGGCATCCACCGTCACGCCGCCGATCATGTAGTGGGCCCCAGGCCGCACCGGGATCAGGTCGGCGGTGATGTCCAGGCCGAAGCCTTTGCACACTTTGTCGATGCCGGGAAAGCGCCGCCGCACCTCGGCCGGATCAAGGTGGCGCAAATCGAGGTAGACGTTGGGGTACTTGGTTTTTTCCATGCAGCGGACGATGGCCTGGGCGACGACGTCGCGCGGAGCTAATTCGGCACGCGGGTCCTCGTCCACCATGAAGCGGTGCAGGTTCTTGTCGCGCAGGTAGGCCCCTTCGCCGCGGACCGCTTCGCTGATGAGGAAGCGGCTGGAGCCGGCCACGTACAGCACGGTGGGGTGAAATTGCATGAACTCCATGTCGCGTAGGCCGGCGCCGGCGCGGTAGGCGGCCGCCATGCCGTCGCCGGTGGCCACCGGCGGATTGGTCGTCTCGCGATAGACCATGCCGGCCCCGCCCGAAGCCAGGATCGTCTGCTTGGCCCAGACCAGCAGCTTGCCGTGCTCGGGCCGCCACACCACCGCGCCGACGCAGCTTCCCTCATGCGTCAACAGGTCGATCGTGAAAGTATCGTCCCAGAGGCGGAGGTTCGGCGTCTGCCGGGCGCGGTCGATGATGGCCCGCATGACCTCGAAGCCGGTGGCGTCGCCCAGGGCATGTACGATGCGGCGATGGCTATGCCCGCCCTCGCGCGTCAGGGCGAGCTGGCCCTCTTCCAGGTCGAAATTCGTGCCCCAGCGAATGAGGTCGTTGATCTGGTTCGGTGCCTCGCGGACCACCAATTCCACGACTGCCCGATCACACAACCCGCCGCCGGCCGTGATCGTGTCCTCGATGTGGTTCTCGAAGCGATCTTCCGGCGACAGAACGCCGGCGATGCCGCCCTGGGCGAAAGCGCTGCTGCTCTGCTGCACCTTGTCCTTGGTGACCACGAGGACGTCGAGGTTGGCCGGCACTTCCAGGGCGGCGCGCAAGCCGGCGATGCCGGCGCCGATGACGAGAATATCGGTGAAGACGTGCGGCGTGTGCTTGGGGTTAAACTGAACGAGATAGCGGTGGTGAGCAGGCATATCGGCATTGTAGTTTAGCGGGGAGCCGGAGGCGACAGTACCCCCGCGGTCGCCTCCGGCTCCCCGCTAAACAACTTGAAACCAGATAGCTGAATATCAAGTCCCCGAATATAAGCTGTTTACTGGGCAGAATCGGTCGACCACTGGGAACCAGTTGGTAACGAAACCGAAGGCTCATAGGTGAGCGACTCCATCCAGGGGTTCTCCGTGGACCACCTGGCTGGGATCGATGCCGGCCCTCCTCAAGTTCTCATCGACCTCCTCATCGTCCTTGCCGCTGGCCAGGATGCGCTTGCCGTCCAGGCTCCAGGCCACGCGCAAGCCGGCATACTTGGCCAACTCGTGGACTGGAAAGTTGTTGACATTATCGTTAAAAACTCCGCCGTCAAACACAGGGACGTTTGGGCTATCATTCATGGCTATCACCTCATTTCATTGCTTTCTTGAGATTCCCAGCGCGCTGCGCCAGGCGGCGGCGTTCGGTTCCGCTTCCCGCCCGGTCAATTCCCGCAACGCGGCCAGCGCCGCCTGGTGATTGGGCGAGAGGTAACCGGGTCCGCGTTTTTTCGCCAGTTCGCGGAAAGCTTCCGCTTCCTTGACGCTCAAAGCCCGCGTGCGGACCAGGAAATCGAAGCGCTGCATTGTCGGCCAGGGGGCGGCGTTCGCGACGGGCAACAGCAGGGAAAAATCCTGCCGCAGATAGGTCACGTCCACCCGCACCAGGATGTCGGGCGTCTGGAACCGGTATCCCTCGAAAGGCGACGGCAGCGGTTCTCCCGGAATCGGCACCGAGCCGGTGACGATATCCTCGCGGGGCCGGGCCAGTCTCCCCTCCTCAAGAACATCGGGGGTATTGCCCGGTGCGTGGCAGAGCAGACAATTGCGGTGATGATTGATGCGGACCAGCTCGCGCACCACAGGCGCCTTGCGCTGGTTGAACTCCTTGACCACCGGGTCGCGCGGATCGGGCTCGTCCAGGAAATCCACGAGGTGGGGAATCAGATCTTTTCGCTTGAGCTGGATCACGGCGGCGGAGGTATTCTGGGCCACGGCCGGCCAGGGATAGCGCAGGCCTTGCTGCAGGATGTCGGTGGTCCCCTTGGCGTCGCGCGACATGAGAGCATCGAGGGCGGCGTGGCGAACTTCCTTCTCGAAGGAAAACACGGCCAGCCGGGTCAGGGCCCGCGTCGCTTCCTCCTGCGGAATTCCGGCCAGGTGCTTGACTAGTGCCAAGCGCATCGCGGCCGGCTCTGGGGCCAGCATCTGCATGAGGGCAGCCACACGAGCCACAGGAAAGACAATGGTCGGTATGGTGGGCGGTTGCTCGGATGGAGAGGGCGCCTGCGGTTGACCTGGCCTAAGCATCGGCGGCGGCAGCCAGAACACCCCTGCGCCGAGTTGGATGGACGTGCGGAGCTGGTTCACTACCTTGGCGAACCGGGCGCTGCGGTCCTTGGACAGGCGGCAGGCATCGCCCATGATCCACGGCAAACCCGCCAGGTCGGGTCGCTGCTGGCACAGGACCTCCATGAAGT
>CAZFGM010000244.1:4181-9497 GCA_964518515.1 uncultured Alcaligenaceae bacterium
GATTTTGAAGGTAAAGCGCGGCGGGGCGAGGGGTTGTTTCGGGGCCGAGCGGTTCCCTGCCGAGGAGACCCTGGTCGGCCTGGGGGATTCCCCCTCCGCCCAGATGTGGGCCGGCGCCAGCAGAACGCCGATCACCGACCACGTAAGCCAACGACTCCCTTCGGACATAAGGACCTCCTTTAAAATTCGAAAATCGAATATCGGGATTTGATCCAAGGGATTGCGTCTGGACCACCGCCCGGCGGTTTCGCGTGACCACTATCCTGCCCGGCGGATAACTTCGTGGCAAATAACCTGTTCACGCGAAACCGCCGAGCGAGCTTTTCTCACGCAACCAAAAGACGCGGCCGCGCCGAATTACGCCTGCGGGCTTGGGTTATTCCTTCTTCTTCGGCGCCGCGTCCGGCGGCCGGGTGAAGGTGCGGTAGTCGTCGCGGAATTCGGGGGGCGCCCCGGTCTGGATGCGCGGGGTCGTGTCGGTGGTCGGGGGACTTTTGCCGACTTTGTACGGGCCGGCGCTCTTGATCTGGCTAAAGTTGCCCGTGCCGTCTTTCTGAATGAGCGAGTCCTGTTCGCGCAGCTTGGCCAGCTCGCGATTGTATTCCTCGGCTTCCTTGAGGAAGCGCTGATACTGCTCCTCTGTCCAGCCTTTTGGCAGAGCTTCCTTGGGAAGATTCTTGAGGTCCTTGAGGTTCAAATCGGCGCCGTACTTGCCGTGGTCCAAATTGGGGTCCTTGGCCTTCAGGTCGCGATCGGCGATGCCGCGGGCGCCGGGGCCGTAGTGGCCGGCTTTGTCGCCGCCGTCCTTGCCCTTGGCGATGAATTTGGGTTCGACCTTTTGTTCTTTTCCATCCTTGCCCTTGCCTTGGCTGGCCATCGGCGGTCCGCCCTTGGCCTGGGCCGGGTTTTGGCCTTTCTTGGTATCGAAGTCCGGCTTGGCGGGCACTTCAGGGTCTTTATCATCAGGTCCCCTTGAGACATCCTTGGCCTGACTGGTGCCCTTTTCTTCTTCAAGCGCATTCTTGGCTTCGTCGCGAACCATCGGATCGACTTTTTCATCCTTGGCCAGGCGTTTCAGTTCATCGCGAGCTTCATTCCGGACTTGCTGATCGTCGCCTTGCAAATCGTCTTTGTGCTTGGCGACCTCTTTCAGGGCCTTGTCGAGCGGGCCGCGGTCCTTGGCCTGGGCGGTCTTGTCAGCTTGCTTGGGATCGGCCTGCTTGGCGGTTTCCTTGGGTTGTGTTTTGCTGTCCTTGCCGAGGGCCTTGGCGGGATCTTCCTTGGCGTCCTTGGCAAAGCTTTTTTGTTCCGGCTGTTCGCCGGCTTTGCTTGCGGACGTATCGGGCTGCTCAACCTTTTTCTCGCCGCCTTTGGCGCTGGCCTGGGGAGGTGATTTCTTATCTTGGTTTTCTTTGGCGGCGGCGTTCTTTGGCTGTCCCCCCTTGGCCTCGGCTTTTGCCGGTTGCTGGTCCGCCTGTTTGCCGTGTTCGTTCTTGGCTTGGGAGGCGGGTTGGGTTTTGCCGGACTCTTTGGCCTGGGCCGGATTCTGTTTTTTGTCGGGGCTGTTGTTCTTGGCCTGGCTGGTCTTGGGGTCGCCGGTGCCTTGATCCTTGGCGGCGGCGGGATTTTGCTTGTCCTGGGGCTGGTTTTTCGGCGCGGCAGCTTGCGAAGGATCCTTCTTTGGATCTTTTTGCTCGCCGCCCTTGGCGGCGTTTTGCGGCTGGTCCTTGGCCCCCTTGGTCTGAGCGGGATTATTTTCCGGGGGCTTGCCCTGGTCCTTGGCCTGGCCGGCCTTGGGATCGCCCTTGCCCTTGGCGCCGTCGTCCTTGGGCTTGCCGGCCTGCTCGGGTTTGGGTGGCTTCTGGTCCTTGGCCTCACCGGGTTGGTCATTGGGGTTCGGATTGCCCGGCTTGCTTTCGGCTTTTTTCGGCTCGCCCTTGCCCTGGCCGGTCTTTTGTTGTTGTTTTTTGTGCTCCTGGGCCGCCTTCTCCAACTCGTCAGCCTTCTTTTTCAAATCATCCTCTTGATCATGTTTGGGATCCTGGTTGGGATTTTGCTTGGCCTGGTTTTGCTGGTCGATTTTCTTGTCCTGCTGCTGGTTGTGTTTTCTCTGATCCCTTTTTGCCTGGTTGCGTTGGTTCTCTTGGTTTTTCTTGTTCTGGTCCGGATCGAGAATGTTGATCTTGAACCGTTTGCTTTTGCCGACGTTGCCGGTCTTGCTGGGGAAGTCGGAGTTATCATTAGCTTCCAGCCAGTATTCAAGGACCATGCCTTTGGCGAGGGGGAAGGCAGCGCCCTTGTCGGTCTTGAGCTGGTCGAGGGCAAGGAAGTCCTTGTAGTCGAGCTTGTCGGGGTAAGTGCCGTCCACGAGCTGGAAAGCCTTCTCCAGGCGATAGGCTTTCGCCGCCAGCGCCGGCCGGTCGCCGCCTTCGAGCACTTTGAGCCGCAGGGTCATGCTTTTGATGCCGAAGTCGTCCTCGGCCCACCCCACCAAAGGCAGCGTGCCGTTGGCGGGCAGCTCGACGTCCTTGGCCGGCTGCGTCAGCTCGACGCGCGGCACGCCGTCGGTCAAAATCTCGATGGGGTAATACGATGGGTTGGAATTGCCCTCGCCGGCCTTGGAGGTGAACACCACGCGGAAGTGGCCACTGTTCTTGAGAGCGAATGCATCCTTGAGAGTGAACTTGAAGCGGAGGGCGTCGCCTTCGCCGGGGAGAATTTCGCCGGCCAGGTCGCTCTTGACGCCGGCGAAATCAAACTCGAGGTGGCCGGTTTGCAACTTGCGGTTGGTGCGTGCCAGGAGGGTGATGGCGGTGCCGCGGTAAGCCGACAGCCGCGGATGCGGCGCCCCCTCGGGCGGATACACTATCGTTTCCTCGGCGGCTTTCTTGTAGGGCCGGTAATAGTCGCGAAAGTGATAGGTGACGGCATACTGCGTCACCAGCGGAAACGACTGCACGGTGACGGTGTATTCCGGGTTTTTCGGATCGTCGGCGGTGATGTCGCCGGCGGTGATCTTGTAGCGGAAATCGTTCTGCACCAGGTCGGCCGGCATGGTGGCGGTCCAGCCGGTCTTGCCTTCGCTGAGGGCCAGGCTGACCTTGGGATCGTAGGGCTCGCTGGGGTTGAAGCGATACAAAACGCGCGGGGCATCCGGGTGGTTGACGGGCGGCACCCAGCCACGGATGGTCGCCCGGAAACGAACGGCCCTGTTCTTGGGCACTTCCACATTTCCGCCTTCCGGTTCCTCGATGTCGATGCTCGTGCGCGCGCCCAGGGAGATGCCCTGAAAGGGCGCGAAGGCCCGGCGAAACAATTCCCCGAAACGGCTGCTGTCCATGACAAACAACACCAACAGGCCCAGGACCAGGCCCAACAGCACCGCCCCCAGCACCAGCGTGGTCCGCGAGCTGATGGCCTTCTCGGCATCGGTTCGTTTGAGGTCCTTGGCGGCCCGCACGCCCAGGGCGCCGCGAATGGCGCCGGGTAATTTTTCCTCTTTCAAGTCGATCCAGTTGATGACGCTGTTCTTGGCATTGGGCACTGTCTGTTCCAGCTGCCGGGCGGCGTAATAAGGGTTCACCGGCCGCACAAAGCAAATCGTCACTTTGACGAGAAAGTAAATGGCCCCCAAGGCATACAGCCCAAACGTGACCAGCCGGACGCCGGTCGGCAGGTTCCACGCGCGATCGACCAGGGCCACCGCGAGGAAATATCCCAGGGTGAGAATGAGGAAGAGCAGAAAATACGCGCCGGCGTCCAGCGAGCGAATCCGGCCGCTGGCCTTGGCCAGTTGCTGCTCGACAAACGCTTCATGCTTGGGCGTAGGCGGTGCTGGTTTCTGTTCCAGTGCGGTGGCCATAAGAGTCTCCCTACGTACCTTCCCCAGATAATTACCTCAATTATAGACGCCTTATGAGCCTAAGCTCAACATAATGTTTACGTTTAGCGCTCACCTCATCCCAAGATAAGACGACATCCAGGTCCCTTTAGCTCTTCGACGGCAACCAGCCGTTCATTTGTTCACCGATGGCATCCACCAGGCGTTCCAGACAACCTGATGCTAGAACCGCAATCGATTCCTGATAAATCCCTTTCCCGTAGGTCACTGCGGTGGGCAAATAACTGACCCGCGAGCCATTGGTCAGAGTCGCCACCACGATCGGATGCGCGGGAAAGCGCTCGCGCAAAGCGCGCTGAAAGTGCTGGTAAAACTCCGACTCGACCGCCAGCCACAAGGCGTCCCCCGTGCGCCACAGCGTGACGGGAAAGGGAAAAGTCCGGCCGGGCGGCAAGTTTTCCAGCCGGGTGAGCCGGCGCGTCAAGCGCTCGACCATGGCGCGGCAATCGCGCGCTTGGTCTGCCTTTTGGGCCGCCCGCGCCTTGCTTTCCTGCTGTTCCCAGTGCCGGCGTTCCGCGCGCGTTTGCTCGATGGTGCCCAGATCGGGCCGATAATCCAGAGCGACCGTCCAGCGGCGGAGCTGCCAGCGGCTCAGTCGTTGGCGGGCGTCGGCGGCCAGCGGTTGATGGGCCCAGGTTCCAATCGTGGCCCCGGAAATCACCGGGCCGGTGTAGGTGAATCGCGTGCCCGGGGGCGGCAAGCTTTCCAGAGCGGCCAGGACGGCATAACCCAGGTGCCGGCCGTTGCGGTCGGCCACGGCCACGTCGCCGACGAATCCGTTGCGCGGGCCCAGATCGCCCGATGCCCCTTGCAGAAAAACGCACGGCACGCCGGTCGCCGCTTCCACCACCTCGCGCAGAGCGCCGGGATAATCCGGACTGAGGAGGGTGTTTTGCCAGGCCAGCGTGGTTGGATGGCAAGCATAGTTGACGATGCTGGCAATCGGTTTTCCGTCCCCCTGCGTGACCCGAGCTACCAGGACGGTATCGTCCGCGGGACCTTCGGGATGAAATCCGCACACGAACTGGCCGCTGACTTCATCCCAGAAATCGCGGTGCCCGGCCAGGGTGCAACGCCCCGTCCCATAGGTAAGGACGGCTGGCTGTACGTTTTTTCGCGCCGCTTGAATGCTGTCGGCGATCTTTTGGGCCAGGATTTCGAGGTAGCCGGGAATCAAATCGCCGCCGGGAAGGTTGATGCGCTCCAGGCCCAATAGACCGGCGGCGTGGGTATGGGAAAACGTGATGGCCAATTGCTGCCGTTCCAGCCCGGTGGCTGTGGTTACGGTGTGCAGCACCTGGTCCATTTCCTTGGCCCAGAGAAGGCAGAGATCCACGGCGACCAGAATCTGCTCGGTGTTCGGCGATACGGGACCATCGGCCGCCTGAAAGACCAGGGCGGTCGCGGTCAATGGC
>CAZFGM010000245.1:0-9475 GCA_964518515.1 uncultured Alcaligenaceae bacterium
CCAGTTCGATAAAGAAGCCACCGTGTCCATCGGCGACGTGTGCGTGGCGCCGTCCAATGCCAACATCGTCTGGGTGGGCACCGGCGAAAATAATCCGCGCAATTCCGTGTCCTTCGGCGACGGCGTGTACAAGTCCACCGACGGCGGCAAGTCGTGGAAGAACATGGGCCTGAAGAAAACTTTCCAGATCGGCAAGATCGCCATCCATCCCAAGAACCCGGACATCGTTTATGTCGGCGCCCTGGGCCGGCTGTACGGGCCCAATCCGGAGCGCGGCGTGTTCAAGACCACGGACGGCGGCAAGACCTGGGACAAGGTTTTCTTCCTCGATGAAAACACGGGCGTTATCGACATGGTCATGCACCCCAAGGACCCGGAAACGCTGCTGGTGGCCGCCTGGGAGCGCCGCCGCGACGGCTTTGATTCCTACCTTGGAAAAGACCGGCCGGAAAGCGTCAATGTGTACGATCCCATCGTCAAATGGGGACCCAAAGCGGGCATCTACAAGACCGTGGACGGCGGCAAGAAGTTCCACAAGGTCGCCAAGGGGCTGCCGACCAACGCCATGGGCCGCATCGGCCTGGACTATTACCGCACGAACCCCAATGTCGTTTTTGCCATCATCGACTGCGAGAAGATCGGCATGGGCAAGCCGCCGCCGAAGGTCGCGGGCAATGCCTACCTGGGGATCAGCGGCGAGGATGTCGAGGACGCCGGCGCCCGCCTGACCAACGTGGCCGAGGGCGGCCCGGCCGACAAAGCCGGCCTCAAAGTCGGCGACATCATCCAGGCCGTGAACAAAAAGAAAACCCCCACCTTCCAGGGTTTGATCGAGGCCATTGGGACTTATAAACCCAAGGACAAGGTCAAGCTCCTGGTGCTGCGCGACAAAAAATCACGCCCGATCGACGTCGTCCTGGGCCAGCGGCCGGTCGGCAAGGGCTTCGGGCCCGGCACCGGCACCAAATCCCGGCCCTACCATGCTTTCTATGGCGGCCAGGCCGCCAACAAGCAGGACGAGCAAGGTCCCGACGGTCATGAATACGGCGGCGTTTACAAATCCAGCGACGGCGGCGAATCGTGGGTCCGTGTCAACAGCGTCAATCCCCGCCCCATGTATTTCAGCCAGGTCCGCGTCGATCCCTCGGATGACAAATACGTCTACGTCCTGGGCATCGCCTTGTACATGTCGGAGAACGGCGGGAAGTCGTTTCAGGCACGCGGCGGCTTCCACGTCGATGAACACGCCCTGTGGATCAACCCCAAAGACGGCCGGCACATGGTCGTCGGCACCGATGGCGGCCACTATGTCACCTACGACCGCATGAAAAACTGGGACCACCTCAACCACCTGGCCCTGGGCCAGTTCTACCACGTCGCCGTGTGCACCAAACGGCCGTACTGGGTCTACGGCGGCCTGCAGGACAACGGCACCTGGGGCGGACCAAGCCTCGGCCAGAAAGGCGGCATGGGTCCGATCAACGAGGACTGGGTGTCCATCTTCGGCGGCGACGGCTACGTCTGCCGCGTCGATCCGGCCGATCCGGACCTGATTTACTTCGAGATGCAGGACGGCGGCATGGGCCGGCGCCACCTCAAGACCGGCGAATTCGCCCGCATCGCTCCGCCAAGCCGCGACAAGAAACTGCCGCCCCACCGCTTCAACTGGAATACGCCGTACATCCTGTCGCACCACAATCCGAAAATCTTTTACTGTGGCGGCGAATTCGTGTTCCGCTCGGTCAAGCGCGGCGACGATCTGCGCATCATTTCCCCGGAAATAACCCTCACCAATCGCGGCAGCGCCACCGCCCTGGCCGAGTCGGCCAAGTACCCCGACGTGCTCTGGGCCGGCACCGACGACGGCGCTCTGTGGGTCACCCGCGACGGCGGCAAGAACTGGACTGAATTGTCGGCCAAGGTCGGCCTGCCGGGGCCGCGCTGGGTAAGTACCATCGAGGCGTCGCGCTTCAAGGAGGGCCGGGCCTACGTCGCCTTCGACGCCCACCGCTCGGATGATGACGAGCCCTATTTGTACGTGACCGAGGATTTTGGCGAAACCTGGAAATCGCTGCGCGGCAACCTGCCGGCCGGCTCGACGCGCTGTCTGCGCGAGGACGTGGTCAAGGAAAACCTGCTGTACCTGGGCACCGAGTTCGCGGTTTTCGCCTCGATCGACCGCGGCGGAACATGGACCCGGCTCAACAACAACCTGCCCACGGTGGCGGTGCATGAAATCGCCGTCCATCCAACCGCGGGTGAAATCGTGGCCGCCACCCACGGCCGCAGCCTATGGATTCTCGACGTCACCACGCTGCGGCAGATCGCTTCGGACCCGGTGAAAACCATGGTGGCAAACGATCAGCCGTGGCTGTTCAAGCCGGCCACCGCCGTGCGCTGGCACCAGTACCCCGCTCACGGCCGCACCAATCGCCGCTTTGTCGGCCAGAACCCGCCCTCGGGAGCCCAGATCTTTTATTACTTGCCGAACGAGCTGGAAAAAGAAACCAAGCTGACCCTCCAGGTGTTGGACATCGAGGGCTTCGTGGTCCGCAAGCTCCAGGTGGCGCGCCAAGCCGGCATGCACAAAGTGTCCTGGGATCTGAACCGCCAGGAACCCCCCAAGGACAAGGGCAAAATCAAGGGCAAGGACAAGCCGCCCAAAGGCACGCCTCCCCCCGGTCCGGGCCCGGTGCCGCCCGGAACGTATCGCATCGTTTTACAGGTTGCCGGCCAGGAATTTGCCCAGACGGTTCGCGTCGAAGCCGATCCCAACCTGCCGCGGCGCAGCGGCTCCGCTGGTGAGGAGGAGTGAAATCGCGATACAATAGGATTGATTTGTCTTGCCTTGTTTTTAAAGGGAGTATTTACGATGTCGGCAATAATCACCTTGGCAGAGGCCCAGGCCAACCTTGCCCAACTGGTTCATGACTTGGCCAAAGGTGAAGAAGTAGCGATCACCGAAGGCAATCAGGTAGTTGCCCGGATTGTGGGGGAACGCTCTGGGGAACGCAAACCGCGTGTACCGGGAAACTGCAAGGGCATGATTACGCTTGCCGCTCAGGACGAAGAACACCTGAAGGATTTCGAGGAGTATTACATGCCGTGAGGTTGCTCTAAAGTGGACCCCATTCGTTGGACAGAAAAACGCTGCTTCTAAGCTAGACTTTGACAGCCCTCTGTCACTCCAACGATGCGGCCGCTTCTCCGCCCCCCGGTGGGGCCTTGTGGAGCGGAGGGAGACGGTAGCGTAGCGACCGGCTCCCGGATAATGAAGCAGGCCATGATTTTCCAGGAGAACGTGATGAGCCCGCAAGCAACGCGCTCGGAACCCCGCCCGGTTTTGGGTCCTGTGGATCCCCCCGCCGATTTTTCGCGGGAAGCGGCAGCGTATGAACGTGACAAGGAAGGCTTGGTGCGCGACTACCTCGGCTGGATGGTTCTGGTGCACCAAGACGAGGTCGTGGGCGTTTTCCGCACGCCCGGCGAAGCCATTCTGGCGGGCTTCCATCGCTTCGGGGATGCCAAGATCATGGTCCGAGAAATAACCGCCACAGACGAGGCGGATTTTGTCACCCACGTAGATATTAACCATCCGTCGATCCATAGGCTTGGTTAGAATCCACGGAGGGCGAGGATGTTGTCTCCTGGTAAAGTGCCGGGGAGAATTACGGCACAAACCACGGGTCATCCCTGATGGCCTTCAGGCAATCCTCCACCGAGAGGCGCTCGAAAAGCACCCACGCGCCGGTGTGCCGCATGAACGAAAGCGCGAACTTGCCGTCCCCAACGTACTCCAGGCGGGCGAATTTCTCCTCGAAGATCGGCGCGATGGCGTGAGCCCCCAGGGCAGTGGTAAACGCCAATGAAGTAACACGTCGAGCCAAGCCACTTGGTCGTGATGTCGATGAGGTAGTTGAAGTCGGCTTCCTTCGGCGGCGGCTCAATGTGCTTGGGCTTCAGGACGGTCTCAATCAATTCCTTGGCCTTGGTGTCCACTTCGTCCTTGACCGTGCCCGGCAAGGACGCCTTGGGCTTCTTCCCCGCTGGGCTGAACATCCAGGCTTTGCGTGCATTTGCCATTGGGTCAATCCTTTCTGTTACTCCTCGTCCACCGAAAAAGAGACCAACCGCCTCTGCTCGTTGTCGCGGACGAAGACGACCATTTGCTTTTCGCCCACCGCCTGCTCGTACTGCGCCATCAAGGAGCGCTGCGACCTCTGGCTCAGTTCTTTGCGGAATTCGGCGTAAGGGTAGGCGTAGATGCGCTGTTCCTGAATGTCCAAAAGCATGACCGGCTTTTTGTCCGCCAATAGCCGGTAAAGCATGACGATATGAGGGCGGTGTTTCTGGGCGGCGTCCAGCAAATAGTTGGAATCGGGCATTGCTCAACCTCCTGCGAGCGAGGATGGGTCCGTTCCAACTATTATAGAAAGGATGGCCCGTCAGGAACAGGTTGAAAGCCCCCTCGCCCCCTCACGCCGTCCGCTTTTGCCGTTCGTTGAAGCGGACCATGCTTTTACCGACGCGGATCAGATCGCCGGAATTGAGCGGCGTGCGGCCGCCGACCGGGCGGTCGTTGACGTAGGTGCCGCCGGGAGTGCCGGCGTCCTCGATAAAGTAGCGGCCGGCGTCGAGCACGATCTGGGCGTGCAGCTTCTCGATCAGATTGTCGCCGAACAGGCCCAGGTCGCAGGCTTCGGCCCGGCCGATGGTGGTTTTCTCCTTCGACAGGAGCATCTCGCGGCCGGGGCGGAAGCCGGCTTCCACCTTGATCCAGGCCTCGCGCAAGATGATCTGGGCCAAGCCGACCAACAGGCCGATGCACATGCCCAGGGCGACGAAGCCCCAGCAGGTCGGGCTCCACAGCCAATCGGAAGTTTTGCCGGGCTCATTGCTGAAGGCCTTGGTCCAGGCGCCTTGTAAAAGAAGGGCGAGAATGCCGCCCAGAAGACCACCCAGCGTGCCGCCGATCAGGGCCTTGATCATTTTCTTGCTGGAACCCTTGGTACTCATGGCGGCGAGGAATTCGAATACCCCGACCGACATGCCCGCCAGAAGCCCGCACAGCGTCCAGCCCAAAACGAAGAAGATCACGGAAAAACCATACAACCATTCGGCCAGCATGCCGCCGACAAATCCGCCCACGGCGCCGACCGCCACCGCCACCAGGACGCGCAGCAAAACCTGGCCAAAGCGGCGCAGGGAAAGGTTCCACAGCGCGTCCAGCAAGCTCAGGCCAAAGGCAATCATCAGGCCCAGAAACAGGCCGCGGACGCCGCTGCGGAGAATGCGGGCACCACCCTCGACGTCGGTGGCGGTCAACAGCCGGCCGCACAACCAGCCGGCGAAGCCCGACCAGCCGCCGCACAGGGCACAATAATAGATAAACAGGCGAAACGACATGGTTCCTCACAGTCCCGACTGCGACAGGTTAGAAACCTGTCGCCCCGGTCGCCCTGTCATTTTCTCATATTATAAAGACGTCGCGGCCGAGCCTGTCCAGTAAATTCCCGAGAATGATGGAAGGGCCCCCCACCGGGCACACCTTGAGCTTTACGTGAGTATTCCCGAAAATAAATCTATCATGGCAACGGAGGTCTGGCATTCCAACCGTACCAAACTTTTTGGCTGGAATACCTGGGCCTACTGGTCGTCGGAACTTTTCCACGCAAAGAATGAGAAATCCGTGGCCCATGAAAAGATCCTGGATGCACCCGTTGGCTTCGAGTCCGCTTGGGGAACCCTCCGTCCTTGGGCCGCCCGTCAACCACCCCCTGCCGCTGGTTTATCGCCTGGGGGAAATCGTGGAGGGGACCGGTCAGGGCAAGTTGGGGCGGGACCCGAAGCTGGCTCGGGTGGAAGCGGTGCTCTTGGCGGCGGATGAGCCGTTGCCGCCGCGGAAACTGGCGGCGGCGGCCGATCTGTCCGATGCCGGCGCCGCGCGCCGCCTGGTCCGCAAGCTGCATGCCCTGTACGATCAGGACGGCACCGCCTTTCAGATCGAGGAGCTGGCGGGCGGCTTTCAGCTTCTGACCCGGCCGGAATACCATCGCTGGCTGATCCGCCTGCGCCGCACCGGCCAGGACCTGCGCCTGACCGGGCCGGCCCGCGAGACCCTGGCCATCATCGCCTACCGCCAACCCATCATGCGCGCCGACATCGAGGCCATTCGCGGCGTCCACTGCGGCGAAGTTCTCCGCCTGCTCATGGAAAAGGGCCTGGTCCGCATCGCCGGCCGCCATGAATCCCTGGGACGGCCCGTCCTGTACGGCACGACCAAGAAGTTTCTGCAAGTCTTCGGCCTGAAAAGTTTGAAGGACTTGCCCCAGGCCGAACAGTTGAAACCACCTGGCCCCTAGGGATTGCCGGAGCGGTCACCGCTTCCCTTGCCACGCGTACCTCGCAGAGGCTGTCCGAAAAGGGGACAGGACCCTTGAATTTTCCAGAGACTGTAGCAGCGGGGATCCTTGAGTTCGTAATTCACATGCCAACCGTCAGCCTCGAGAGCCAAGCGGATGTGGTACCGCGTGAGATCCCGGTAAACTTTTTCCGCGTCCCCCCGAGCAATTTTCAGGGCCTGGTCACAAGACAGATAGGAAGTCGGCGGCGCGACGTTGGTAGTCATGAGCTACCTCCTTGGTGCTAACAGCGACGTATCAAGAGCTCCACCTATTTTCGGTTATGGGGATCGTCGGGCTGCGAGTCAACCCAGGCCTCCTCAATGGCCTGGCGAACCATTGTATGAGCCAAGAGGTCCGTTGCCGTTGGCGCTTGCATCGGGCGTCCAATCAGGAACCGGCGTTTTCTCGGAAACCATTTCACCCTGTTTTTCTGATCTGATTCTACCATTCGGGTAAACAAACGTCAGCGGAGAAGAAAACCCTAAACATTACATCTTCCTTTATCCTTTACCCTCACCCCCAACCGCTATCCTCTATCATTGCCCTGCGCCCGCGACAGGGCGACGAAAACGTCCTCCAGCGACGGTTCGGTCGCGTGAACCTGGGCGCAGGCCAGCCCCAACTCTTCCGGAGAGTGGTCGCTGTCCGTGAGGGCATGCACCGATTGGCCGAAAATCGTGGCTTGCAAGACGGCGGGATGATGGCGCAGGCGCTCGAGGAGGGCGGCGCTGTCGGCGCCGGTGATTTCCAGCCAGCGCGTGCCGGGGGGGGTGACCCCGGGCAGGGCTTTCAATTGGTGCGGCGTGCCGACGGCCAGCATGGCGCCCATGTAAATGTAGCCCACGCGGGCGCAGCGCTCGGCCTCGTCCATGTAGTGCGTGGTCACCACCAGGGTGATTCCCTCGGCGGACAGGCGAAACAAGAGGTTCCACAGGTCGCGGCGGGCGACCGGGTCGATGCCGGCGGTGGGTTCATCCAGAAAGATGAGCCGCGGCCGATGCAAGAGGGCGCACACCAGGGCCAGGCGCTGTTTCCAGCCGCCCGACAGCCGGCCGGCCCGGCGCTGCAGGTACGGTCCCAGCCCGGCCAGGGCGATGAGCTCGTCCTTGCGGGCGCGGGCCGCCGCGGCCGACAGCCCGTAAATGCCGGTGTAGAAATCCATGTTCTCCTGGGCCGTCAAATCCTCGTACAGGGAAAACTTCTGCGACATGTAGCCGATTTGCGCACGCACGCGCTCCGCCTCCAGGCTGACGTCCCGGCCCAGGACCGTGGCCGAGCCTTCGGCGAAGGGCAAAAGCCCGCACAGGCCGCGGATCAAGGTGGTTTTGCCCGAGCCGTTGGGGCCTAAAAGACCAAACACCTCGCCGGTCTGGACGTTCAGGTCCACGCGGTTGACGGCGATAACCGGGCCGAAGCGAATGGTGACGCCGCGGGCTTCGATGGTGCGGTTATTGGCGGGGGATTCGGGCATAAGTGTGACTGCCGTTCCCACTCGGACAGGAGGTGATATTTTCCTTGATATACTTCACCCGGGCAAGATTGATAAAAAACACGGAATCCTAGGAGAAGGCAAAAAGTCCGTCCGTGCTCCCGCTATTGGGTTGATTTGGCGACGCCGACGGTGATAATACCCGAAATAGTTCAAAGTTCAAAGGAGGTGGGTTCATGCGCGTGCGAGTCGCGACTTTTCTGCAGTTTTGGCTGCAGGCGGTTCGGGGTTTGGCCTTACTCGTCGTTTTGGGCGCTTTTGTTCGTGGCGCTTGCGCCGGACCGCCGGCCAAGAACGATCTCCCCAAACCCTTGCCCGCGGACATTGTCAAGGCATGGCAAAAGGCCGGGTTCGAGGTCGGTTGGATGGGCCCAATAGTCAACTGGGGTTGGCAAGATCAATTCGGCCATATCGAGATGCGGTTCTCGCCCTTTTCTATCTTAACAAGGTCTCTGAAAAGGACCAATCGTGGCAATGGTTCTGGGCTATCATGGATGCGAGAAGGTTTTTGCGAATGGCGTGCGATCAGGCCGGATTTCCCTTGCCCAGTGGAAGCCAAGCCAAAACCTGTATGATTGGTTGGGTGAAGGAATTTACTTCTGGGAAAGCAGCCGTACGCGGGCGGAGGAATGGGCCACCGAGATTTTTGGCGACCAGGCAGATGTTCTAAAAAAGCGGAAATTGACCTGGGCCAATGCTTGAACTTGCTCGAAAGCACCTACCACGACGATCTGCGAGCGACTTACCAGAAATTGCGGGCGGTTTATAACAGTAAGGGGTTGACCTTGCCGAAGAATCAAAAGATAAGGCACGACCTGGATTGTCTCATCAACAGGTTTGCGAGGACCATGGCACAAAAGGGCTTTCACTTCCAGACGGTTCGTGGGGCCTTTGAAGAAGGCCGCCTGCTGTTTCCTGGTTCGGCAATTCGCAAGCAATCCCACGTTCAAATTGCCGTGCGCGATTTTCAATGTATTCGAATCACCCATGTGTGAGGAGTAAACGATGACAAATGAAAAGTTTGCGCGAGCTGTGAAAAAAGCGTTGGAGGAAGATGCGAAACGATCCCCTGATGAGTATATCCGGGATTTGTTCGAAGCAGGAATCATCGACGCCAAGGGCCGCGTCTTCACCCAAAGTTTGCAGAAGATTGCGAACCTTCTCAAAAAGAAGGGATTCGCCAAAGTTAGTGCTTTGTACATTGGCGGCGTGCCCGGCGGCGCCGTTCGGTTGCATGAAAAAGTCGCCCATGGCCGCGAGGCCGAGGGGCCTTATGACCAAATTCGTCAAATTATTGACAAGGCACGAAACCATGAGGGGTTGTGGCAGGCTCTTAATTCTTCGGGTTATGGGCGGAATCGTCAGGAGCCAGGCAAGAAGAAAACCGGCTAAGGTGGCAGGGGCGCCGAGATGGACATTAATCCGGGTCGTTTTCGACTTTTTGCCGATACTCCGCCATCGCCTCCTTCCAATCTTGGACCAAAGGATCATTCGGGTCGAAAATCCCGGCCATAGCCAGCCAGGGGTTATCCTCCGAGGCCACCTCCAAGGGCACGATTTGCGCGCCTTTTTGCATCTGACT
>CAZFGM010000246.1:0-9470 GCA_964518515.1 uncultured Alcaligenaceae bacterium
TGTTAGGTTTTTCTTTTTCAACAGTTTATACTTGTGTCCCGGAAGGTACCGGCGTTAGAATATCCCCAAAGAAACATGCCCCGAATAAGGAGTTGTCGGCCATGAAGTTACGATGCCTTATTATCCTCCTGGGTCTGGGGATTCTGGCCCAGGGCGGTGGGCTTTTCGCCGATGCCCCTGCCCGTGGCGAAATCATGGCAGTCGATGCCGCCACGCTGGCCGCGCGCATCGATGACCTGATCGCCAAGAAATGGAAAGAGAAGGGAGTTCAGCCGGCCCCCCTGGCCGATGACGCCGAATACCTCCGCCGCGTCTATCTGGATCTTGTCGGACGGATACCGCGCGTCGCCGAGGTGCACGCGTTCCTGGAGGACAAGCATCCGGACAAGCGTCTGGGCCTGGTCAATCGGCTGCTGGAGAATCCGCTGTACGTCACCCACCTGAGCGCGACGTGGCGGTCGATCCTGTTGCCGCCGACCAATCAGCAGTTCCAGGTCTTCAATCCGGCTTTCAAGAATTGGCTGGACAAACAGATCAAGGAAAACGGCGCCTACGATCAGATGGTCCGGGAAATCCTGACCGTGCCGGTCGGCTTCAATCCGGTGGGACGGGGCCAACCCTTCGTGCAGCAGCCCAATAACAACATGTCGCCGGTGGGCTTCTATCAGGCCAATGAAAATAAGGCGGAAAACGTCGCGTCCAGCACCTCGCGCATCTTCCTGGGCGTCAAGCTGGAATGCGCTCAGTGCCACGATCATCCCTTTGCCAAGTGGACGCGGGAGCAATTCTGGCAATACGCCGCCTTCTTTTCCGCCATCGAGCCGCCGCGGCGCTTCGTGGGCGGCAAGCCGTTGCCGCCGCCGGCCAAACCCCCCAACGGCAAGGAAATCAAAATCGCCGGCACCGACAAGGTGGTCGGGGCCAAATTCCTCGACGGCAAGGCCCCCCAGTGGCGCGACGGCACCGATAGCCGCGTCATCCTGGCGGAGTGGTTGACGTCTCAGGAAAATCCTTTCTTCGCCCGCACCGGGGCCAATCGCGTCTGGGCCCATTTCTTCGGCATCGGCTTGATCGATCCGGTGGATGATGAGCCCACCGAGGAGAATCCGATCAGCCATCCGCAATTGCTGGCCGAGTTGTCGCGCCAATTCGTGGCCCACAAGTTTGACTTGAAATACATGATCCGGGCGATCATGCAAAGCAAGACGTATCAACGGACCAGCGCGGTCACGCACGAAAGCCAGACTGATCTGCGCGCCTTCGCCCGCATGGCGGTCAAGGGCATGACGCCGGAACAGCTGTTCGACAGCCTGGCCCAGGCCACCGGGTATTCCGAAGCGCCGGGGGTTCGCAACCAACCGGTCCAGATTTTTAACCCGCAGAACAACCCCCGCGCCGAATTTCTCACCCGCTTCGCCAGCCTGGACAAGCGCACGGAATCACATACCTCCATCCTGCAAGCCCTGGCCCTGATGAACGGCCGGTTCATCGCCGACGCCACCAGCGTCGAGCGCAGCAATACCTTGGGTGCAATCGTCGAGTCGCCCTTCATGAAAACCGAAGACCGGATCGAGGCCCTGTACCTGGCGGCCTTGTCCCGCAAGCCCCGGCCTGAAGAATTGGACCGGTTGACCGCCTACGTCAACCGCGGCGGACCAGCCGGCGATGCCAACAAGGCCCTCGCCGACGTCTTCTGGGCCTTGCTCAACAGCTCCGAGTTTATCTTGAACCATTAACTGTAGGTTAGGCTTCCAGCCTGACATTAACAAAGGTCGTCAGGCTGGAAGCCTAACCTACTTGATTGCTCGGAGTTTATTTTGAACCATTAACGTAGGTCAGGCTTTCCAGCCTGACTTTTGGATACGAACGTCAGGCTGGAAAGCCTGACCTACCCCTCAACCTTGTTCGAGGACCCTACCATGGCGGCTCCCCAACTTTCCCGGCGTGATTGGCTGCGGCTCTCGGCCGCGGGCGTGGTCGGCTATTCCTGCTCCGGCTGGCTCGAAGCATTGGCCAACGATACGGCCAACAACCCCCAGCGCCGCCGGGCCTGCATCCTACTGTGGATGAACGGCGGGCCCAGCCAGATGGATACTTTCGACCTCAAACCCGGTCATGCCAACGGCGGGCCCTACCGGGAAATCGCCACCTCCGTGCCGGGCATCCGCATCAGCGAGCACCTGCCCAAAATCGCCCAGAACATGCACGACATCGCCATCATTCGTTCGATGACCAGCCGCGAGGGCGACCACGGCCGGGCCACCTTCCTGCTCCGCACCGGCTACTTGCCGCAAGGGCCGATTCAGTATCCGACGCTCGGCTCGTTCATCTCCAAGGAGATCGGCCGCAGCGACAACCCGCTGCCGAACTTCGTCAGCATTGCCCCGTACCGGCTCTTCAATCAAGCCGCCTATGGACCTGGCTTCCTCGGCCCGATGCACGCGCCGCTGCTGGTCGGCGACCAGGGCAACCGGGCTTTCAACCCCAATCAGCAAAACGCCTACGAGCAGGACCTGCGCGTGCAGGACCTGGACCGGCCGGGGGACGTCACCGCCGGCCAGCTCGACGCCCGCATTAACCTGCTGCAAGAAATGGAACGCGACTTTGTGGCTCGTCATCCGGGCGTGTCGCCGCAGAGCCATTCGACCGCCTACGATCGGGCGGTGCGGCTGATGCGAACCGCCGCAGCCACCGCCTTTAATCTCGATGAAGAGCCGGCACGCATTCGCGACGCTTACGGCCGCAACCTCTTCGGCCAGGGCTGCCTGCTCGCCCGCCGCCTGGTCGAACGCCACGTGCCCTTTATCGAAGTCAGCCTCGGCAACTTCGCCGGCAACGCCCTCGGCTGGGACACCCACAACCAGAACTTCCAAAACGTGCAGCGCCTCAGCGGCATCCTCGATCCGGCCTGGGGCACGTTGATGGAAGACCTGCGCGAGCGCGGCCTCTTGGAATCGACCTTGATCGTGTGGATGGGCGAGTTCGGCCGCACGCCGCGCATCAACCCGCAGCAAGGCCGCGACCACTATCCCAACGCCTGGACCACCGTGCTGGCCGGCGGCGGCATCCGCGGCGGCCGCGTCGTCGGCAAGACCAGCGCCGACGGCACCACCGTTGAAGCCGATCGCCCGGTCCGTGTGCCGGATTTCCTCGCCACCGTCTGCCGCGCCCTCGGGATCGACCCGGCCAAGCAGAATATGTCCAACGTCGGCCGGCCCATTCGCCTCGTGGACATCAGTGTCCGGCCGCCTGTCCGCGCCATTCAGGAGATCATCGCATGAGGACCTTCGCGATTTTGGCCGCTTGCGGCTTTGCGTTCTGGGGAAGCGCGCCCGCCCAGGACGCCAAGCCGCTAGCGGTTCCGGCGCTGGCGCCAGAAACTCTCGATTTGGTTTTTCTCGGCGAACACCGGCCCATCCTTTTGCGCCTCCATCTGCAAGTCGATGGCAAACCCATGCCAATCGTCTGGCGCGCTTATCTCAAGAAGTGGTTCGATTACCTTGATCGTGACGGCGACGGCAAGCTGTCGGGCCAGGAAATCCAGTACGCGCCGCGCGACCAGGCCATGTTGCAGATGATGCGCCAGGGTGGCTTCTTCCAGCAAGCCAAAAACAACCCGCTGGCCATGGCCGACTTCAACAAGGACGCCAACGATAAGCTCGCCCTGGATGATTTCTGCCGCTATTACGAGCGGCAGCGGGCCGGGGCCGTCCAGGTCGTCGCCAGTGCCGCCAACAATGTCATCAGTCCCGTCAGCGACGCCCTGTTCAAGCTCCTCGACCGAAACAGGGACGGCAAGCTGTCGCGGGCGGAGCTGGAGGATGCCGCCAATGTGCTCCTCAAGCTCGATGGCGATGATGACGAATTGATCACCATCCAGGAAATTGTCCCCGCCGGCAACCCGAACTTCGGCCGGCCGATCATTCAACCTCCTCCCGTGGGCCAGCCGGGTTTTGTGAGCAACACGTTCTTCACGATCACCGGGGAAACGGATGCCAGCCTGGCGTTGATCCTGCTTTCGCATTACGATCGCAACAATGACCGCAAACTCAGCCGCATCGAGAGCGGCTTGCCCAAGGACCTGTTCAATCGGCTGGATAAAAAGCAGGACAATGAGCTGGACGTCGATGAACTGGCGGGCTGGCACCACCGGCCCGCCGACTTCACCTTTACCGTTCGCCTGGGAAAAACGACGGCGGTCGAGATGCAGCCGGTTGCGGAAAAGAAACTGGCCACGGCAGTCAACGGCAATGTTCTTTCCCTCGGCGACGCCCAGATCCTGGTCCGTGCCGAAATATCCCCGTTTGCAGGCCGCATCTTCGCCCAAAACCAGTACCAGTTCCTTTTCCGCCAGGCCGACGTCAAGAAGAAGGGCTTCCTGGAGATGAAAGACCTCCAAGGAAGAGGTTTGCAATTCCTGGCCAATATCTTCCCCCTGATTGACCGCAACGGCGACGGCAGGATGACCGAAAAAGAACTGCAAGCTTTCGGCGAGCTGCAGTCGGGCGCGACGCAATGTTTCGCCACCCTGTCCATCGCCGACCAGGGGCGGAACCTGTTCCAGCTCCTCGACGCCAACGGCGACGGCCGGCTGTCCCTGCGCGAGATGAAAACCGCCTGGGTTCGCCTGAAAGCCCGCGACATGGACGGCGACGGCAGCCTGGAGTTGGGGGAATTCGCCCGCCAGTTCCAGCTCGTCGCCCAACACGGCCAGGGCTTCGGCGGTTTTCGCCAACCCGTATTCATCGATCCCCGTACCCAGCGGCCGGTGGCCGCGGTCTATCCTCGCAACGCCCCCGGCTGGTTCAAGAAAATGGACCGTAACGGCGACGGCGACGTTTCGGCCCGCGAATTCCTCGGCACCCGCGAGCAATTCAACCGGATCGACGCCGACCGCGACGGGTTGATCAGCGTGGAGGAAGCCGTGGCCTACGAAACGCGGTTGCGGGAAAAACAGAAATAGCGGCTATTGACTAATCTGGGGTTGTTTAGCGAGGAGCCGAAGGCGACCGCGTTATCGAGCTGTCGCCTTCGGCTCCTCGCTAAACAATACGCCACTTCCGCTTCCTTTTTTTCTTCCATCCCGTTACCCTGTCCTGCATGGATTACCAGGTCGAGCTCGAAACCTTTCGCGGCCCGCTGGACCTCTTGCTCTTCCTCGTCAAGCGCAACGAGGTGGACATCTGCGATATTCCCATCGCCAAGGTGGCGGAGCAGTTTCTCGACTACCTCAACGTCATCCAGTTGATCGACGTGGAATGGGCGGGGGAGTTTCTGGTGATGGCGGCCACGCTCATGGAGATCAAGAGCCGGCTGCTGTTGCCGCGGCCGGAGGAATTGGCCGGCCAGGACGACGATCCGCGGCAGGAGCTGGTCAAGCAGCTTCTGGAGTACAAGAAGTTCAAGGATGCCGCCGCCCTGCTGGAAGTACAAGCCGAGAGGCAGCTATCGCGCATGGCCCGGCTGCCGCTGGAAATGCCCGGGCCGCCCGACCCGTTACAGCAGCCCTTGCAACGCGTCGAGCTCTGGGACCTGGTCAGCGCTTTCGGGCGGCTCATGCGCGAGACCGCCGCCCTGATCCCCCAGCAAATCGTCCTGGACGAGACGCCCATCCATGTCCATATGGAACGGATTTTGCACCTCTTGCAAACGCGGCAACGGCTGGCGTTTACCGACATCTTCACGCCACCGCATACTCGGGGCCGGCTTTTGGGGTTGTTTCTCGCCACCCTCGAGCTCATCCGCGGAGGCCAGGTGCTCGCCGAGCAGCCGGATTTGTTTGGCGCGATCTGGCTGATCTTGGCGTCCCTCCCGCCGCCGTGAAAAAACTGAAAAAAGCCCTGCCAAGGTCCGGATCGTACGGTTCCTCCTTATTGCGATAGCAGCTGCCGCAGTACGTACTGCAAAATCCCTCCATGCTGGAAGTACAGCGCTTCTTGCGGCGTATCGATGCGGACCACGGCCTGGAAAGCGCGCTCGCCGCCAGCGGCCGGCCTGACCCGCACGGCAATTTCCTTGCCGGGAGAAAACCCCTTGCCCAGCGATTGGGCCAGGCCCTGGATGTCGTAGACCTCCTCGCCGGTCAGGCCGAGGGCGGCGGCGGAATTGCCGGCGCGGAATTGCAGCGGCAACACGCCCATGCCGACCAGGTTGCTGCGATGGATGCGCTCGTAGCTCTCGGCGATCACCGCCCGGATGCCAAGCAAAGCCGGTCCCTTGGCGGCCCAATCGCGCGAGGAACCCGAGCCGTATTCCTTGCCCGCCAGAACGAGCAGCGGCACGCCCTCCGCCTTGTATTTTTCGGCGGCATCGAAGATAGTCATTGGCGTGCCGGCCGGCAAGTGGCGGGTGAAGCCGCCCTCGGTGCCGGGGGCCAGTTTGTTCTTGAGGCGGACGTTGGCGAAGGTGCCGCGAATCATGATCTCGTGGTTGCCGCGGCGGGCCCCGTAGGAATTGAAGTCCGCCTGCGGCACGCCATGTTCGATCAGGTACTTGCCCGCCGGGCTGTCTTTCTTGATTGAGCCGGCCGGCGAGATGTGATCGGTCGTGATGCTGTCGCCCAGCACGGCCAGGACGCGGGCGCCGCGAATATCCTGGACCGGTCTCGGCTGGGCGGGCATGTTTTCGAAATAGGGCGGATGCTTCACGTAGGTGCTCGCCGGGTCCCAGGAGAAGAGATCGCCTTCTGGAACCTTGATCCCATTCCACTGAACGTCCCCCTTGAAGACGTCCTTGTATACCGACGTAAACGTTTGCGGTTGGATGCATTTCCGAACGGTGTCCGAGATCTCTTTCTGCGTCGGCCAGAGGTCGCCCAGAAAGACCGGCTTGCCCTGGGCATCATTACCCAGCGGTTCCGTGGCCCAGTCGATATCGATGCGTCCGGCCAGGGCGTAAGCGACGACCAGGGGCGGCGAGGCCAGGTAGTTGGCCCGGACCTCGGGATGGATGCGGCCCTCGAAATTGCGATTGCCGCTGAGCACGGCGGCCACGACCAGGTCATGGTCGGCGATCTCTTGCGACACCGCGGGCGGCAAGGGCCCGCTGTTGCCGATGCACGTCGTGCAGCCGTAGCCGACCAGGAAGAAGCCGAGCTGTTCCAGTGAGCGCATCAGTCCCGCCTGCACGAGATATTCCGTAACGGCCAGGGAGCCCGGCGCCAGGCTGGTCTTCACCCAAGGCCGGGTTTGCAGGCCGCGCGCCGCCGCCTTTTGGGCCAGCAAGCCGGCGGCCACCATCACCGACGGATTCGAGGTATTGGTGCAACTGGTGATGGCGGCGATGACCACCGAGCCGTCCTCTAAGCCCACGGACGGCCGTCCGTGGGCTTGGGCCGGCCCACCTTTTTTCACCTTCAAGCTCGGCAAGGCGTCGAAGAACGATTTCTTGACCTGGGCCAGCGGCACGCGATCCTGCGGCCGGCTCGGGCCGGCCAGCGACGGCTCCACCTGGCCCAGGTCCAGCTCCAGCGTGTCGGAATAGACCGCTTGCGACGAGGTGCCGAACAGGCCCTGTTCCTTGCAATACGCTTCCACGCGCCGAACGTGCGCCTCGGACCGGCCGGTCAAGCGCAGATATGTCAGCGTTTCCGCATCGACCGGGAAGATGCCGCAGGTGGCGCCGTACTCGGGGGCCATGTTGGCGATGGTGGCGCGATCGGCCAGGGGCAGGCTCGCCAAACCATCGCCGAAGAACTCGACGAATTTGCCGACCACGCCTTTCTTGCGCAGCATCTGCGTGACGGTGAGCACCAGGTCGGTGGCGGTGGCCCCTTCCGGCAACTGGCCGAACAGCTTGAAGCCGACCACCTGCGGAATGAGCATCGACACCGGCTGACCAAGCATTGCGGCCTCCGCCTCGATGCCGCCCACGCCCCAGCCGAGCACGCCCAGGCCGTTGATCATGGTCGTGTGCGAATCGGTGCCGACCAGCGTATCGGGATACATTCTTGGCGAGCGGGGGGCGTCAGCCCCCTGTTGACCTGTTCCTTCCTCCACGAACACCACCCGCGCCAGGTATTCCAGATTCACCTGGTGCACGATGCCCGTGTCCGGCGGCACCACGCGAAAGTTGCGCAACGCATTCTGCCCCCAGCGCAGAAAGACGTAGCGTTCCTGGTTGCGGGTGAACTCCACCTCCGCGTTGTTCTTGAAAGCCAGGGCGGTGCCGAAGGAATCGACCTGCACGGAATGATCGATGACCAGCTCGGCCGGCTGCAGCGGATTGATCTTCCTGGGAGCGCCGCCCATTTTCTTCATGGCGTCGCGCATGGCGGCCAGATCGACCACGGCGGGCACGCCAGTGAAGTCCTGCAGCAGCACCCGGCTGGGCGTGAAGGCGATCTCGCGCGCCGGCGGAGCCTGGGCGTCCCACCCGGCCAGGGCGGCGATGTCCTCCGCCCGCACGTTCAGACCGTCTTCGGTGCGGAGCAGATTCTCCAGCAAAACCTTTAGAGAAAACGGCAAACGCTCCGCCTGAGGATGCTTTTTGTAAACCGCGGACAGGCGATAGATCGTGTATTCCTGATTGTCGATGCGAAGCGTGCTCTGGCTGGCAAAGGAGTTTGCCATGGTTGTGATCCTCCCGGAGAAATCAGGCTCCAGGGGTTTTGTAGAGAGATTTCTCCCGGAGTACAACTGATAGGGCCTGGACCGGGCCTCATTAATCGGGTCGATCCCCGTAACGATCGTCTGGAGGATAGCCCCGGGGCGGGGGTTCCTCTTCGTCGGCGTGGTACGGGCGTCGCGGCCGGTCAAAATCTTCGTCGTCGCGTTCGGGCCAGGAAGGCCGGCTTTTCCGCGCTGGCTCGCCGTAGGCCGCCGCGATGCACAAGGCGGTGATAAAGCACCCCAGAACAACTGTGACCCCGAGAACCACGCTGAGGACTTTCAACCGGTCTATTTCTTGTTGCGTCAATTCCCGCCCTTGTGCCAGCATGCCAAAACCGAGCATGACCCCCAGAAAAAGAAGGATTGGCAGGGGTAATATCAAAACCAGGCCCACCATGCGGGCCGGCGTGCCATACACCACCTTGGACCGGCTGAGCGTGAATTTGCCCGTACACATAGTTATGATGCCGAATATCAACATGCACAGGGCCAGGATGTCGCACGGCCGATGCGAAAGTCGTTGGCCGCGCGGTTCAGATGTTCGAGGTCCCAGATAGAGATGAGTTTAGAAGAGTTGATGGAGTTTGTCCTTGGCCGGCTTTCCCGCGCTGGCGGCGGCGAGCACGTCGGCCGGCTTGAGCCGGAGAACAATGCGAGGCCCACGATGACCGAACGAGCGTTACCCATAGACTACACCGCCTAACGCTGACCTAATTCCGGAAGGCGTTTGGAATCGATCCCTTTATCCCTTCATCCTGACATCCCTTCATCCTGTCATCCCTTCATCTTGTCCTTCCTGTCACGCCACCACTTCGCGCACCACCTCGCTCCTCCGCGAGGCCAACCAGGACCACGCACAAC